>NZ_JAENSV010000106.1:0-206 GCF_016613265.1 Pseudomonas sp. MF6751 | reverse complement strand
AAAAAAAAAAAGCTACTTAACCACCCCCACCATCTTTCATACCACCTGTTAGTCCCATTTTTCCTTTTCTCCCTCTAACTTATCGCTGCTTATCTCGACCATTTCACCTTACTTTCTTCACTCTCACTCTCTACCCGTCTCCCTACGGCTCATTTCTTTTATAATCCTCTCTTGCATCCCTCTCTACCGTGTCAACTCATATTATT
>NZ_JAENSV010000104.1:0-521 GCF_016613265.1 Pseudomonas sp. MF6751 | reverse complement strand
CCCTGTTGCTGTGCCGTGGCTTTGAGCGCAGGGAAACCTACGTGCGTCACGGCGATTGCTTCCTGCTCGCGCACATCGAACTGCGCAACGGCGCAGGCGTCATGCTGCACCACGAATACCGCCATGCCGACCAACCGGTGCTGTCCGACCTGATCACCTACCAGGGCGACCTCAACAACGTCCATTTACATCTGGGCACGATGATCGATGACCACGGCCACCTCACAGGCCTGTGGGAAATACGCGACAGCGCGCCGGTGCGCCAACTGGCGGCTTATTACTACGATGCCCACGGCGACCTGATCAATGCCCAGGACGAAAACGGCGCGGCGTGGAGCTACCAATACCAGCACCACCTGATCACCCGCTACACCGACCGCACGCGGCGCGGCATGAACTTGCAATGGCAAGGCACCGGCCCCGACGCCAAGGCCGTGCGCGAATGGGCCGACGACGGCAGCTTCGACACGCGCCTGGAGTGGGACGAAAACATCCGCCTGACCTACGTCACCGACGCCCAC
>NZ_JAENSV010000103.1:0-686 GCF_016613265.1 Pseudomonas sp. MF6751 | reverse complement strand
TGTAATTAGATGGACTCGCCCAAGCCGAGGCGTCTATGCGCCACGGTGGCATTCTTATAGAAGCCAACGACAGCGAGGGCGAGCCCATGAAAAAGCATACGACGATCAATCAGTCTTTGTCAGCCGATGTATCTACTTGCGTAAACGTCGCGGTAGACCTTGCCAAAAAGGTCTTCCAGGTTGCCGGCGAGAATGCGCTTGGCCAGGTGATATTCGAGGATCGGATTAAGTCACGCGAGGCCTTTCAAGCCTTTCTTCTTAAGCTTCCAGCAAGCGTGACGGTACTGGTGGAAACCGGGCCAGGTGCTCAGGCATGGGCGCGATTGCTGCAAACGCAGGGCAATTCAGTGCGCATCCTACCGGCTCAGCATGTGGCCACTCATCGCAGCGGTCCGAAAAATGATCGCAACGATGCGTTGGCGATCCTGCGTGCTGGACGCGACTGCAGGATATCTGCCGTACCGGTCAAAAGTGCGGCGGCGCTCGCAATGCAAGCGCTGCATCGGGCCCGACAGGGATATATACGGCGACGTACGGCAGTCGGTAATCAGATGCGCGGCTTACTGCTGGAGCAGGGAGTATCCATGCCCCAAGGCGAAATGGCCATCAGCCAACGTATCCCGCGAATACTGGAAGACGCCACTCAGCCATTACCCGATTTGCTGCGCGAACTAATCGCCGAACTG
>NZ_JAENSV010000102.1:0-749 GCF_016613265.1 Pseudomonas sp. MF6751 | reverse complement strand
CACAGCACTCCCAGCTCGGAGCAATGGGTGTGGTGGAGCCGAAAACGAAAAGGCCCCGATCAATGTCGAGGCCCTGAATAGGCACCGAGGCACTCCCCCTCGGTTGCTCAAGTTGTTTTGGCTCCCTGAAAGGATCTCAGATCTACACCGCAGAGGCTTGAGGCCCCTTGCCTGGTCGGCCCGTAGGGGCTTGAACCCTCTTCCCCCGGTTATGAGCCGGGCGCATCAACCTTCAATGCTTCGGGCCAGATTTGGAGCGGATACAGGGAATCGAACCCTGATCGAAAGCTTGGAAGGCTGTCTAGCGACCTGCGCTACCCGCAATTGCGCGTCTTTCCGCGCAGTCAGCCAAAGACGATCCCGGCGTCGACGCCCCAATGCATCGATCTCGCTGTTCCTGTCTCGCGCCACCCTGTAAGCACAGTGAGGTCAGGGTGCGCGGGCTGCCGGTGTTGATCCGTGCGTCGCACTATCCGGCTATCGACGTCCAGGCCTTCCCGAGGGCTGTCCTGGCTACAGGTAAAACTACAGATTCTTTTTGTGGATGCGCCAACCCATGGCGACACCGGGGTGCAGATACTCGCCGGTGCGCGGATTGCGCGAGAAGTCGGTCTCGCCAACTTGGCGTGCGACCGCCTCCCAAGCCTTTCTGGCGCGCTCCAGCAGATTGCTTTTGGCTTTCAGCTTCATGCGCAGCTCCAGAAGGTTGAATTCGAGGCAATAAAAAACCCGGCGCGGTGGCCGGGTTT
>NZ_JAENSV010000101.1:0-698 GCF_016613265.1 Pseudomonas sp. MF6751 | reverse complement strand
GTGCAATACCCCCACCAGCCACGCCGCCGCGGCCGCCACGCTGAACTGCAGACAGCCGAGCAACGCCGAGGCGCTACCCGCCCGTGCGCCCTGCCCGCTCATGGCGCAGGCCGAAGCATTGGGAATGATGCACCCCAGGCTGGCGATGCAAATAAACAGCGGGATCAACAGCGGCCACAGTTGTTCCGTGTGCAAGGCGCTGATGCCCAACAGCGTCAAACCGGCGGCCAGGTACAGCCACACCATGCGCGACAGCAAAAAGGCCGGGCCACGCTTGGCCAGTAACCGCGCGTTGACCTGAGCCACGAGAATGAAGCCCGCCGCATTGCTGCCGAACAGCCAGCCGTAATGCTCGGCCGGGACGCCATACAACTGGATGAAGACAAACGGCGAGCCCGCGATGTAGGCGAACATCCCGGCCATGGCGATCCCGCCGGTCAGCGCATGCCCCAGGTATTCACGATCCTTGAGCAAGCGGCCGTACTGGCGCAACGCACCGGACAACGGTTGACGCGGCACATTGGCCGGTAAACTTTCCGGCAAGCCCAGCGCCACGGCCAACGCCGCCAGGGCGCTGAAGCACGTCAGGACAATGAAAATCGCCTGCCAGCCGTACAGATTGACCAGCAGACCACCGAGCATCGGGGCCAGGATGGGCGCCAGCCCCATGACCAGCATCAGTTGCGAAAACACCTTGG
>NZ_JAENSV010000100.1:0-1013 GCF_016613265.1 Pseudomonas sp. MF6751 | reverse complement strand
CATACCGCAAAACGTGGCGCGCAAATTACGGCAAGCAGGCTTTGCCGAATCTCTCCAAATGAACGCCGATGACGACGGCGACAACGACTGACGCCGCATAACTCCACCACTCCACCGCCCGGGCATGGCCCGGAAGGACTCCCCGTGAAACGAATTTACCTAAGCGGGCCCATGAGCGGCTTGCCCGGTCTGAACTTCCCGACCTTCCACAGCATGACCGCCAGCCTGCGCGCCAGCGGCCACACCGTCACCAACCCCGCCGAGATCAACCCAGAAGGCGGCACCTGGACGGACTGTATGCGCCGCGATATTGCCGCCCTGATGGACTGCGACACCGTGGCCACCCTGCCCGGCTGGGAGAATTCAAAGGGCGCAAAGCTGGAAGTCCTGATCGCCGAGAAGCTCGGCATGACCGTTGTGGATGCCCATGATCTGGTAACGAGGGAGGCTGTATGAGCAATCAATGGAAACTGGTGCCGGTTGAACCAACCGAAACCATGGTGATACACGGCTTCGAGTCGGCGCCGGACGAGTGCTTTTCAGATGAGGAAGTCTGGGAGCAGTACCAAGAGATGAGCGGCTGCCAGCAAGCGGCGTTCCGCGCGAAACTGTGCTGGGCCGCCATGCTCGCAGCTGCTCCGGAAGCGCCTGTCAACAATGAGCGATCCAACAAGGACTATGCCATTGAGCATGCCGAGTACATGGCGAAGTCAGCCGATGAAGTGCTGGCGAAGTTTCAGACATATGGCCTGGCCCTCTTGGCCGTAGATGAGGGTGGCGACGACGGCAAAGGCGAGTTGTTCGAAGCGATCGATACCGCTCGCGGCGACCTGCAGGAATCGCTGGTGGATCTGCGCAGCATGGTTTACGAGTTTCGCAAGCGTAGCGCCAAATCCCGATAGGAGTACATCCGTACTCCACCCGCAAAACCTGTAACCCCTCCCCCTTCAAAGTCAGCCGCTATAGCGGCAAGGACAGGTATCGTCATGCCCAAGCATCAGCCAGAACTGGCC
>NZ_JAENSV010000010.1:0-160454 GCF_016613265.1 Pseudomonas sp. MF6751 | reverse complement strand
TTGAATCCGTGGGCCGCCGCCACGCGCCATCCATGGCGCGGGGCGGCTAACCCGGCGTCCTGCCGGGTTACCCACGAATTCAAGCCTGCGTTCGGCCAGCGTGGTTTAACGGGGCGCCTGAGATCAAAAGCCAGATCAAGATCACAAGTAGATCAAGATCAAGAGCGGCTCGCTTCGCATCGTGGTTACCGTTGGCTGCTACAGCTTGCGAATGCCCATGCTGCGATAGAGGCGAGTCAGAAAAGCCCTGAGATAACTGACCCACCGCCATCGCAGGCAAGCCAGCTCCCACATTGATTAGCGTTTTGACAGGGCACCATTCATCAAGCCGTCAACAAACCTGTCCATATCCCCTGCGAGGCTGGGTGGATGACTGATATAATCCCAGGCCTTTCGTGGAGAACAGACTTTTATGCCAACGTCCTTTCTGGAAATTGTTGAACTGCCTGACGGCCGAATCGAACTGCGCCGGGCGGAGGACGAGGGTTCTCTGGTTATTCTGGATTTCTCCGAAGACGCCAAGGTCTTCCTACAAGGCCAGCACGTCGAAGTGGCTAAAGCCATGTTGAGCGTGGGCGTGCAGATGGCAGGTCGCCTTGCCGAAGGCGAGCCAGAGAAAGAAGAAGGGCCGCGCGTTCTTCACTGAGTCCTTCGTGAAGGCTGCTTCTGTGGCGCGCCCATCATTACCCCAATCGAATATTCAAACTCTGTGCATCACCCGTACGCGCAGCGCTGATCAGTTGCTGCTTGGCGCTGGCATTCAGCGGGTTCAACCAGCTCACCACCGTATGGCTACGGCCCAGGCGCAAGGCTTCGCAGGTTAGTTGCTGGGCACTTTGTGCACCGCGTGGTTGCAGCAACAGGATACGCTCGCGGTTGAGCCCGGCGTCCCGCAGCCAGGCCTGGGTGAGGCTGGCGGGCGGGGCGATCAATGTCAGCCAGCGGGCGTCCTGATCTTCGCTCAATTCGCGCAGGATAGGTGCCAGCAGGTTCAGGCAGCTCTCAGCCGCACCGCGCAACGACAATTCACTGAACGCCTCAGGTTCGCCGCCCCAGGGGGCTTCGACCGTTTCCTTGAGGATTGGCGCGAGGGGCTGGGCCATGAAGGCCTCGAACAGCGACAGTTGTGTGTGTTGTGGGGTGTGCACGAGCTGCATGATGCCTCCTTTAACGGCGAATGACGCCGACACTCAAGCCTTCGATCACCAGGTCCTGGTCTTTCAGGTTGACTTCGATCGGGGCAAACTCAGGGTTTTCGGCCAGGAGCCAGACCTTGCTGCCTTCGCGCTTGAAGCGTTTGACCGTGACCTCGTCGCCGATACGGGCAACGACGATCTGGCCATTGCGGGCTTCGCGGGTGGTATGCACGGCCAGCAGGTCGCCGTCGAAGATGCCCACGTCCTTCATGCTCATGCCGTGCACACGCAACAGGTAGTCGGCACGCGGATGGAAGAAGGTCGGGTTGATGTTGCAGGATTCCTCGACGTGCTGCTGCGCCAGGATCGGCGCACCTGCGGCGACGCGACCGATGATCGGTAGTGTCGACTCGTCTGCCTTGGCTTCGAAGCCGGGGATGCGAATACCCCGCGAAGCACCCGGGGTCATCTCGATCGCACCTTTGCGAGCGAGGGCCTTGAGGTGTTCCTCGGCGGCGTTCGGGGACTTGAACCCCAATTCCAGGGCAATCTCCGCACGGGTAGGGGGGTAACCATTGTCATCAAGGCAGCGCTTGATAAAAGCCAGAATCTCAGCTTGGCGTGGCGTCAGTTTTAGCATGTTGATCGCTCTGTCTTTTTATACAGTGACTGGGATTATATACAGTGAACTGCGCTTGGCAATCATCCTTTTTGGCGGCTCCGCTGGACGGTCATCCGTCAGCCGTCCTACAGAGCAAAAGCGGCGCTGCCTACAGAGCTGCGAGGATATGATTAAATAGCGGTGAAACAGATGACCGACCAGCCGCAAAGCGGACCCGCAGGCTTGACAAGACACACTCTGAAACGTATGTTTCAAACAAGTGTTTGTCAGGCGGAGTAGCCATGGCCCAGTCGGAAACCGTTGAACGCATTCTCGATGCTGCCGAGCAATTGTTCGCGGAAAAAGGATTTGCTGAAACTTCATTGCGTCTGATCACCAGCAAGGCTGGGGTCAACCTGGCCGCCGTGAATTACCACTTCGGCTCGAAAAAGGCCCTGATCCAGGCGGTGTTCTCACGCTTTCTGGGCCCGTTCTGCGCAAGCCTCGACCGTGAGCTGGAACGCCGCCAGGCCAAGGCCGATCACAAGCCCAGCCTGGAAGAGCTGCTGGAAATCCTCGTGGAACAAGCGTTGGTCGTGCAGCCCCGCAGCGGCAACGACTTATCGATCTTCATGCGCCTGCTTGGCCTGGCGTTCAGCCAGAGCCAGGGCCACCTGCGCCGTTACCTGGAAGACATGTACGGCAAGGTGTTCCGCCGCTATATGCTGCTGGTCAACGAAGCGGCCCCGCGTATTCCGCCTATCGAACTGTTCTGGCGTGTGCATTTCATGCTCGGTGCCGCAGCTTTCAGCATGTCGGGTATCAAGGCGCTGCGGGCAATTGCCGAGACCGATTTCGGTGTGAACACGTCCATCGAGCAAGTCATGCGCCTGATGGTGCCGTTCCTCGCCGCTGGCATGCGCGCCGAAACCGGCGTCACCGACCCGGCCATGGCCACCGCTCAGTTGCGCCCACGCAGCAAAACCGTACCGGTCGCCGCCAAGGTTTGATCGTTGCGGGTGGGCGCGGCCGCTTGCATCCGCTAAGCTAGCCGCCATGCCGATTTCAGCTATCTATTCGCAACCCGTCGTCCTTGCCGTGCCTGGCAGGGACCACGGGTTGTGTGCGTTATTTAAGGAAGGTTTATGACCGCTGCCCTGCAAGGTTCTTTGATGGTCGACGTCGCCGGTACCTGGCTCACGGCCGAGGATCGTCATCTGTTGCGCCAACCGGAAGTGGGCGGCCTGATCATATTTGCGCGCAATATCGAGCACCCACGCCAGGTTCGCGAATTGAGCGCAGCCATTCGCGCAGTGCGCCCGGACCTGCTGCTGGCTGTGGACCAGGAAGGCGGTCGCGTACAGCGTCTGCGCCAAGGCTTCGTACGCCTGCCGGCCATGCGTGCGCTGGCGGATAACCCCAACGCTGAATACCTGGCTGAGCAGTGCGGCTGGATCATGGCCACCGAGGTGCTGGCGGTGGGCCTGGACCTGAGTTTTGCCCCCGTGCTGGACCTCGACTACCAACGCAGCGCCGTGGTCGGTACCCGTGCTTTCGAAGGCGACCCCGAGCGTGCTGCCGTGCTCGCGGGTGCATTTATCCGTGGCATGAACAGCGCCGGCATGGCCGCCACCGGCAAGCACTTCCCTGGCCATGGTTGGGCCGAGGCTGATTCCCACGTCGCCATTCCCAATGACGAGCGCAGCCTGGAACAGATTCGCGCCAACGACCTGGTGCCTTTCGCACGCCTGAGCAAGCAATTGGCCGCCGTGATGCCGGCGCACGTCATCTACCCGCAGGTCGATGCCCAGCCTGCTGGTTTTTCGCGTCGCTGGTTGCAGGACATCCTGCGCGGTGAATTGCAGTTCGACGGGGTGATCTTCAGCGATGACCTGTCCATGGCTGGCGCCCATGTGGTCGGCGATGCGGCCAGCCGTATCGAAGCGGCGCTGACCGCCGGTTGTGACATGGGCTTGGTGTGCAATGACCGTGCGGCGGCCGAGCTGGCGCTGAGTGCGGCGCAGCGGATGAAGGTCACGCCGTCGGCGCGGATTGCGCGTATGCGTGGGCAGGCGGTTGCCTCGACGGACTATAAGCAGGACCCGCGTTGGCTGACAGCGCTTACTGCGTTGCGTGATGCGCAGTTGATCGACTGAAAACCGAAGCGCGGCCATCGCAGGCAAGCCAGCTCCCACATTTTGATTTGTGAATACATTCAGGTGTGGGAGTTGGCTTGCTCGCGAAGGCGGCCTAACAGTCAGCGCTTCTCTTGCTTGTTGGGCAACGGCGCAAACAACGCTTCAATCTCGTCATTGCCCAACTGCCAATCCCCCGTGGTTCGCCCATCCAGCACGCCCGCAGCCAGATCGGACTTCTCCTTTTGCAAGTGCTGAATTTTCTCCTCCACCGTGCCCCGGGCAATCATCTTGTACACGAACACCGGCTTTTCCTGCCCGATGCGGTACGCACGGTCGGTGGCCTGGTTTTCCGTGGCCGGGTTCCACCAGGGGTCATAGTGGATAACCGTGTCGGCTTCGGTCAGGTTCAGGCCCACGCCGCCGGCCTTCAGGCTGATCAAAAAGATCTGCAACTTACCGCTCTGGAAATCCTTCACCGGTGTACGTCGATCCCGGGTCTGGCCAGTCAGCAGGGCGTAGGCGATGCCGCGCTTTTTCAGTTCGGCCTCGATCAGGCTCAGCATCGAGGTGAACTGCGAGAACAGCAGGATCCGGCGACCTTCGGCAAACAGCTCGTCGAGCATGTCCATCAGGCTGTCGAGCTTGCCCGAGCTGCTGCCGCGGGCGGGTAGGGTGGCGTCGTTGACCAGGCGCAAGTCGCAGCACACCTGGCGCAGTTTGAGCAGGGCTTCGAGGATGATGATCTGGCTGCGGGCCACGCCCTTGCGGGTGATCTCGTCGCGGACCTTTTTATCCATGGCCAGGCGCATGGTTTCGTACACGTCGCGCTGGGCCTCGTTGAGGTCGACCCAGTGGATGATTTCGGTCTTGGGTGGCAGTTCGGTTGCCACTTGTTCCTTGGTGCGGCGTAGCAGGAAGGGTTTGATCCGACCGTTGAGGTGCTGCAATCGCACCTCGCTGGCACGTTTTTCAATCGGCACGCGGTAATCACGGTTGAAGCTCTTCACGTCGCCCAGCCAGCCCGGCAGCAGGAAGTGAAACAGCGACCACAGTTCGCCCAAGTGGTTTTCCAAAGGCGTGCCGCTCAGGCACAGGCGCTGGCGGGCATTCAGCTCTCGTGCGGCCTGGGCCGCCTTGCTGGACGGGTTCTTGATGTACTGCGCTTCATCCAGGATCAAGACGTGCAAGGGTAGGGCGGCGAGCTGTTCAATGTCCTTGGGCAGCAGGGCGTAGGTGGTCAGCAGCAGGTCGTAGTCCTGCAGGTTGGCGAAGTGTTTCTTACGTCCTGCGCCATAAAGTGCCTGCACTCTCAGTTGCGGGGTGAAGTGCGCGGCTTCATCCAGCCAGTTCGGGATCAGGCTGGTGGGCATCACGACCATGCAGGGCCGATCAAGGCGCCCTGCGTTTTTTTCGGTAAGGATGTGCGCCAGGGTCTGCAAGGTTTTGCCCAGCCCCATGTCATCCGCGAGTATCCCGCCCACCTCGAGTTGGCGCAGCGACTGCATCCAGCTCAGACCTTCCAGCTGGTAGGGGCGCAAGGTCGCATTCAGACCTTCGGGCGCCACGCAGGTGAAATCCTTGATATCGCGCAGACGCTGGGCGAAGTTGCGGATCTTCTCGCCGCCTTCCCATTGCAGAGGCAGGTCTTCCAGCGGGTTGAGGCGTATGGCGTCGGCCTTGGCCAAGCGCAGCGCGGTGGTGCCGGCTTCCTGCAGGTAGAACTCGCCGAGGGTCGCCAGTACCGGCTTCAAGCGGCCGTAGGGCAGCGCCACTTGCAGCGGGCCGTGGCCGTTGGGCAGGCCGGGGATGTTCACCAGGATCAGCTCTTCATCGCGGCGCCGCGCCAGTTTCTCCGGGTTGAGGATCTCGGTGTGAGAGCGCATCAGGTTTAGCAGGATCGGCAGCAGGCTCAAGCGTTCGCCGTTGACGATGATGCCCAGCTCCAGGTCGAACCAATCGCGTTCCGGCCCTTCATCGACCGTGGCATACCAGTCATCAACGGGGCTGAGGTCAAAGCCGAAGTCTTCATCGATCTGCAGTTCCCAACCCTCGGCACGCAAAGTGGGCGACACATTGAGGGTGAAGTTCAGCCAGGCACTGTCATTGACCATCTCGAACAGCTCGCCGGCGCTTTCCGGCAGGGCCTTGCTCTGGCGCGTGGCGATCTTGAAGCCAAGCAGGCGCAGGTGTTCGCGATAGGCCTGCTCTTGCTCGGGTTGGCGCTTGATCCGCAGGCTCTGCGTCTCCTGGCGCACAATGATGTCGGCATTTTTTTGCCCGCTGACATAGTTGCCCAGGTAGTTGAACGACAGCGCCGCACGGTGCTGGATATAGCGCTGCATCTTGCCGTTGCGCGGCTCGAACGCGCTGAATTCCACGCTGGCCAGCCACAGGCGTGGCACCGGCTGCACGTCGTCCATCACCACCTGCGGCAGGACCACGCGGTTATCGAGCACGGCCTGGAGTTTTTCCAGCAGTTGCGCATCCTGGGCCGCTGCCGGGTAGGCCAGGGTTTCCTGAACCTTGAGCAGCACCGCCGCGATGTGTTTGCAGTTGGTGTGCACCGGGCACGTGCAGCGGCTGTCCACCAGGATCAGCAGGCCCTTGGCCGATTCGCGCAGTGAGATGGTCTGGCGGTATACATTACCGCCCGAGCCTTCGCAACTGGCGGTGATGGTGCTGTCGCCGCACTCGACGATGCGCACGCGGTTCTCCAGGGCGTAGCGTCGCCCGCGCTCGAGGCTTTGCTCTTTGAAGCGATTGGCCCACGAAGGGGCCAGGGGTTTGGTCAACGACGACGTCAGGGGCATGGCGCGCAATCAGTCCTGAAGGTCGGGCGGTGGTGCACTGGGTGGCTTGGCGGTCAGCGAGGTGATCTTGATCAGCAGCGCCAGGTGGCCGCCGTCCAGGTAGTTGAGCTGGTTGTTCTTGGTGCGCACGTCTTTCTGGCTCAAGTGTTCGCTGGCGATTACGCTGCCGTTGCTGTCGAACTGGTTGATCCAGAAATCCGCGTCGATATCGGTAAAGCGCCCCAGTTGCAGGCTCAACACCCCTTCGATAGGGAACTGGCCGAATTGCTCCTGGCCGTCGGTGATCGCCACCTTCACCGGTTGCTCGCCCAGGTTCTGTTCCCAGGCCTTGTGGGCGAGCACCGTGTAGTTGGCGTCGGCGCGCAGCTTGTCGACGATATTGCCCAGGCGCGGCGGGCTCATCCGCTCACCCAGGCGCGGCGCTCCGGCATCCCAGTTTTCCGGCGCGGCGCGGCTGTTGATCACCGGTTCTGCATTCTGGCGCACCAGGATCATTTCCACCTGATACAGGCTGTCGGCAAAGGCCGAAGGTGCGAGTACCACCAACAACAGGCTCAAAATGCGGAACACGCGCATGGGGGCGTCCTTAAACGGATTTCGGAATGAGGCGTTCAAACAGCGCCTCCAAGGTGTTGAAGCGTTCTTCGGCACGTTCCATCGGCACCATGAACTTGAACAGCGTAGCCCCTTCGAACTTGTAGCGGTTGGGCTGGCCCTGGATCAGCTTGATCAGCACCAACGGGTCGACCGGCGTCTGCGCTTCGAATTCGATACGCCCGCCTTGGGGCCCGGCGTCGACTTTCTTGATGCCCAACTGCTCGGCCTGCAACTTGAGCAGGGTCAGGCGCACCAGGTTCTTGGTCGGTTCCGGCAGCAGGCCGAAACGGTCGATCATCTCTACCTGCAAGTCCTTGAGGCCTTCTTCGTCGGCCGCCGAGGCAATGCGCTTGTACAGGATCAACCGTGCATGCACATCCGGCAGGTAGTCTTCGGGAATCAACGCCGGCAAGCGCAGGTTGATCTCCGGGCCGCCGCCCAAGGGTTGGTCGAGGTTCGGTTGTTCGCCTTTGCGGATGGCTTTTACCGCGCGTTCAAGCATCTCCATATACAGCGTGAAACCCACCGCCTGGATCTGCCCGCTCTGGCCGTCGCCGAGCAATTCACCGGCACCCCGGATTTCCAGGTCATTGGTGGCCAATACAAAGCCGGCGCCGAGGTCCTGGGTATTGGCGATCGCTTCCAGGCGTTTTTCCGCATCAGAAGTGATCTGCTGGCGCGGCGGTGTGAGCAGATAGGCATAGGCCTGGTGGTGACTGCGCCCGACGCGCCCGCGCAATTGGTGCAGCTGCGCCAGGCCGAACTTGTCGGCACGCTCGATGATGATGGTGTTGGCGCTCGGCACGTCGATGCCGGTCTCGATGATGGTCGAGGCGATCAGCACGTTGAAGCGCTTGTGGTAGAAGTCGCTCATCACCTGTTCGAGTTCGCGCTCGCGCATCTGTCCGTGGCCGATGGCGATACGGGCCTCAGGTACCAGTTCGGCGAGGTCGGCGGCGCATTTCTCGATGGTTTTCACATCGTTGTGCAGGTAATACACCTGGCCGCCGCGCAGCAGTTCGCGCAGCAGGGCTTCCTTGACCGTGCTCTTGTTCTGCTCCATCACGAAGGTGCGCACCGACAGGCGACGCGCCGGTGGCGTGGCGATGATCGACAGGTCGCGCATACCCGACACCGCCATGTTCAGCGTGCGCGGAATCGGCGTGGCGGTGAGGGTGAGAATGTCGACTTCACTGCGCAGGGCCTTGAGCTGTTCTTTCTGGCGCACACCAAAGCGGTGTTCTTCGTCGATGATCACCAGGCCCAGGTTTTTGATCTTCACATCGTCCGACAGCAGCTTGTGAGTACCGATGACGATGTCGATCTTGCCCTCGGCCAGATCGGCGACGGCGGCATTCACTTCCTTGGCGGACTTGAAGCGGCTCATCACCTCCACGGTCACCGGCCAGTCGGCAAAGCGGTCGCGGAAGCTGTTGTAGTGCTGCTGGGCGAGCAGGGTGGTTGGCACCAGGATCGCCACCTGGCGACCGCCGTGCACCGCAATAAAGGCTGCACGCATGGCCACTTCGGTCTTGCCGAAGCCCACGTCGCCACACACCAAGCGATCCATCGGCTTGGGCGCGAGCATGTCGGCGCGCACCGCTTCGATGGTGGTTTGCTGGTCCGGGGTTTCTTCGAAGGCGAAGCCGGCACTGAAAGTGGCGTAGTCGGCTTTCGGGTCGGCGAAGGCATAACCTTCGCGGGCAGCACGGCGGGCATAGATGTCGAGCAGTTCGGCGGCCACGTCGCGCACCTGTTCGGCGGCCTTGCGCTTGGCTTTCTGCCAGGTCTCGGAGCCCAGTCGGTGCAACGGCGCCAAGGCGTCGTCGCTGCCGGTGTAGCGGGCGATCAGGTGCAGGTTGGCCACCGGCACGTAGAGCTTGGCGCCCTCGGCGTATTCCATGGTGAGGAATTCGGCGGCCTGGTTGTCGATCTCCAGGGTCTGCAGGCCCAGGTAGCGGCCCACGCCATGGTCGATATGCACCACCGGCGCGCCTTCGCGCAGCTCGGTGAGGTTCTTGATCACCGCGTCGTTGTTGGCATCGGCGCGTTTTTCCCGGCGCCTGCGCTGCATCACGCGCTGGCCGAACAGCGGGCTTTCGGCAATCAAGGCCAGCGCCGGGTCATCCAGCTGCAGCCCTTCGTCCAGCGGCGCGATGGTGATTGCCAGGCGCTCTTTGCTGGCGACAAAATCCGGCCAGCTGTCGACGGTTTTTGGCCGCAGCTTCAGGCGTTCCAACAGCTCCAGCAGCACTTCGCGACGCCCGGCGGATTCGGCGGTAAACAGCACGCGGCCCGGGAAGTCACCGAGGAAGTTAGACAGCGCCTCCAGCGGTTGCGTGGCTTTGGCCTGGATCGCCAGATCGGGCAACGCGCTCGCCGGGAAACGCTCGCGGCCGCTGCCGGCGTCCACGTCCTGCTGGCTGGCGACCACACGCGGCCAGTTTTTCAGGCGCGCGAAGCAGTCTTCAACTGGCAGGAACAGTTCAGCGGGCGGCAGTAAAGGCCGTGATGGATCGACGCGGCGTTCTTCGTAGCGGTTGCGCACATCGTTCCAGAAGTTTTCCGCCGCCTGTTCGATACCCGGCAGGGAGAACACCTGGGTGTCCTGGGGCAGGTAGTCGAAGAGGGTGGAGGTTTCGTCGAAGAACAACGGCAGGTAGTACTCGATACCGGCAGGTGTAATCCCGCTGCTCAAGTCCTGGAAGATCGGGCAGCGACGGAAATCCACGTCGAAGCGTTCGCGAAAGCGCGCCTTGAAGCGCGTGACCGCGTCTTTTTGCAGCGGGAACTCCCGCGCCGGCAGCAGCTTGATCGAGTCGACCTTGTCGATGGAACGCTGGTTCTCCGGATCGAAGGTACGCAGCGTCTCGATCTCGTCATCGAACAGGTCGATGCGGTACGGCAACTTGCTGCCCATCGGGAACAGGTCGATCAAGGCGCCGCGCACCGCGAACTCACCGTGCTCGTACACCGTGTCGACGCAGCGGTAGCCGCTGGCTTCCAGGCGCGTGCGCATCTGCTCGACGTCGAGCTTCTGGCCCACGTCCAGCACCAGGCTGCTGCCGAGCAGGAACTTGGTCGGTGCCAGCCGGTGCAGGGCGGTGGTGATCGGCACCACCAGCACGCCGTGGGCCAGTTCCGGCAAGCGGTACAGGCTGGCGATGCGCTGAGAGATGATGTCCTGGTGCGGCGAGAACAGGTCGTAAGGCAGGGTTTCCCAGTCGGGAAAATGCAGCACCGGCAAATCCGGGGCGAAGAAGCTCAGCTCCTGCTCCAACCGTTCGGCACTTTGGCTGTCGGCGGTGAGCAGCAGGGTAAAGCGCTTGGCTGCGCTGGCAGCCTCGGCAATGGCCAGGCTCAGGGCTGCACCGGGCAGGTTGCCCCAGTGCTGTTTACCTGCCGCGGCAGGGAGTAGCGGTAGACGCAGAACGGGCACGGAAGGTTGAGCTCCAAGCGTTGCGACAAAGTCGGTAATTGTAACGGCCCCAGGTGCCGCCTGTCAGTTGCTGACTGTGCCTATTACGGTTTGCAGGAAATGTAGTGGCTAAGACAAACAATGGCGGGTTTTGACTCAATATGTAGTGCCAAAATGCGCGAATGTTTAGGAGGGTTACGGACAAGTCGGCCTGCTCGCCAAACTAGTGGCCTTCTGGAACCCGCGTGTTTCCTGGGCTGTAGCGCGGTGGTATTTTTTTGCAAGGGCTTTTTGTTGCCCTTCGCGCATTGCTCAACGCTCAGTCGGGCGACATAATGTAGCCCCTTTTTTCTGCCCCTACATGTGGAAGGTTCCCGTGACTCAGAAGCCCGACCAGTGTCTTGGTGAATGGATCGACCGTGAAGCACTCGCTGAAGCGATGATTCCGCTTATCGGTCAGCTGTACCGCAATAACAATGTGGTGAGCTCGATCTATGGCCGCAGCCTGATCAACCAGTCTGTCATCGCGATTCTCAAAGCGCACCGCTTTGCGCGCCATCGCTCCGCCGACGACAGCGAACTCTCCGTCCACGAAACATTCCCACTGCTCAAAGCCATGAGCGAGCTCAAGCTCGGCGCGGCTTCGGTAGACCTGGGCAAGTTGGCCTACAAATTCCGTAAAGAAGGTGCCGGCCGCACTGCCGAGCAGTTCGTACGTGAAGAAATGGCCGATGTGGTTGGCCAGCAAAACGCTGCCGCCCGCAAAGGCACCGATGTGGTGTTGTACGGCTTTGGCCGTATCGGCCGCCTGCTGGCGCGCATCCTGATCGAGAAAACCGGTGGCGGCGACGGCCTGCGCCTGCGTGCCATCGTGGTGCGCAAAGGCGCCGAGAACGACCTGACCAAGCGCGCCAGCCTGCTGCGTCGCGACTCGGTACACGGCTCGTTCAATGGCACCATCACCATTGACGAAGAAAACAACACCATCACCGCCAACGGTAACCTGATCCAGGTGATCTACGCGAAGAACCCGACTGAGGTGGATTACACCCAGTACGGCATCCAGAACGCCCTGCTGGTGGACAACACCGGCGTATGGCGTGATGCCGAGGGCCTGGGCCAGCACCTGGCTTGCCCGGGTGTCGACCGCGTTGTGCTGACCGCGCCTGGCAAGGGCAAGCTCAAGAACATCGTGCACGGCATCAACCACGCTGAAATCACCGCTGACGACAAGATCGTGTCCGCCGCTTCCTGCACCACCAACGCCATCGTGCCGGTGCTCAAGGCTGTGAATGACAAGTTCGGCATCGTTAACGGCCACGTTGAAACCGTTCACTCGTACACCAACGACCAGAACCTGATCGACAACTTCCACAAGGGCGATCGCCGTGGCCGTAGCGCCGCGTTGAACATGGTGATCACCGAGACCGGTGCTGCCACGGCTGCTGCCAAGGCCCTGCCTGAGCTGGCCGGCAAGCTGACCGGTAACGCGATCCGCGTACCGACGCCGAACGTGTCGATGGCCATTCTCAACCTCAACCTTGAGAAAGCCGCCACCCGTGAAGAGATGAACGAGTACCTGCGCTATATGGCGCTGCACTCCGACCTGCATAAGCAGATCGACTTCGTCAATTCCCAGGAAGTGGTCTCCACCGACTTCGTTGGCTCGCGCCATGCTGGTGTGGTGGACGCCGAAGCGACCATCACCCAGGACAACCGTGTTGTGCTGTACGTGTGGTACGACAACGAGTTCGGCTACAGCTGCCAGGTGGTTCGCGTGATGGAAGACATGGCTGGGGTCAACCCGCCTGCGTTTCCGCGCTAAGCCTTTGCGCTGAATGAAAAAGCCCCGACTGGTTCGGGGCTTTTTTATGCCTGTGGGTTTTGTGGTGTCTGGGAGGGCCTTATCGCAGGCAAGCCAGCTCCCACAGTTGAACTGCATTTACCTGTGGGAGCGGGCTTGCCTGCGATGACGATGGAAAGGTCAACACCTCCATCACTTGAATAGCCTATTGCGCAAACTGTCCGACAGCCCTTTGGGCCCGAGCCAGATACCCAGGTAGGCCTTCGCTAACTCAGCATCTGGGCTGCTGAACACCACCTGCCCATTAATTTCCAGATTCAACCCGCGCCCCGGACGAAAATCCAGGGCATAGCGATCACCGCTGCGAATATCCCGAAAGCGCGCGTGCAGCTTGGCTATCTCCGGGTTCAATCCGGCATTGGCTTGCTGGCGCTCCAAGGTGACGGTGGCCGCCTTGATCACATCATCGCGGTCAATGTCGCGAAAGTAATACAGCGCCAGGCGCACAGCCTTCTGCTGGTCCCAGGCCTGCTTTGCCGGCAGGTCAGCGGGTGCATACAGCGCGGCGGCATACACATCCGCCCAGAGATAGTTGAACACCGCCTGGTTTTTCAGGGCCAGCCCCTCGACCTGTGCGGGGAAGCTTGCCTGCTTGAGCCGCTGTGCATCGTTGGCGTACGCCGTGAGCGACACCATCAGCATCAAACAGAAAAATAGTTGTCGCATAATGGCTCATCCTGAATTCGACGCTGATGTGCGTCCTGTAGTATGGCAACACTGGCCTACGACGCGACCAAGGGTTAATGTTCGCGGCGCTCGGCCTTCTATAGACTGTGCCCCGGTTCACACACTTGAGCCAAATTGTCCTTCATGCTCGCTGGCCGCGGCATGATTTAGCCCGGCGTCCAACCGTACGCCTGGCCTGTTCTGAGGAGTACGCATGGCTGTCTACAACTACGACGTGGTGGTACTGGGTTCCGGCCCAGCTGGAGAAGGTGCGGCGATGAACGCTGCCAAAGCAGGGCGCAAGGTGGCGATGGTCGATAGCCGTCGCCAGGTCGGCGGAAACTGCACCCACCTGGGTACCATCCCGTCCAAGGCGTTGCGTCACTCGGTACGGCAGATCATGCAGTTCAATACCAATCCGATGTTCCGGGCCATTGGTGAGCCGCGCTGGTTCTCGTTCCCGGACGTACTGAAAAGCGCTGAAAAAGTCATCTCCAAGCAAGTCGCCTCGCGTACCGGCTACTACGCCCGTAACCGCGTCGACCTGTTCTTCGGCACCGGCAGTTTTGCCGACGAGCAAACCGTCGAAGTGGTCTGCGCCAACGGCGTGGTCGAGAAGCTGGTGGCCAAGCACATTATCATCGCCACCGGTTCGCGCCCGTATCGCCCGGCGGATATCGATTTCCACCACCCGCGCATCTACGATAGCGACACCATCCTGAGCCTGGGCCATACCCCGCGCAAACTGATTATCTACGGCGCCGGCGTGATCGGCTGTGAATACGCCTCGATCTTCAGTGGCCTGGGTGTACTGGTCGAGCTGGTGGACAACCGCGACCAGTTGCTCAGCTTCCTCGACTCGGAAATCTCCCAGGCGTTGAGCTACCACTTCAGCAACAACAACATCACCGTGCGCCATAACGAAGAGTACGAGCGGGTCGAAGGCCTGGACAACGGGGTGATCCTGCACCTCAAGTCCGGCAAGAAGATCAAGGCCGACGCCTTGCTGTGGTGCAACGGCCGTACCGGTAACACCGACAAGCTGGGCATGGAAAACATCGGGGTCAAGGTCAACAGCCGTGGCCAGATCGAAGTGGATGAGAACTACCGCACCTGCGTGCCGAACATCTACGGCGCCGGTGACGTGATCGGCTGGCCAAGCCTGGCCAGTGCCGCCCATGACCAGGGCCGCTCGGCCGCTGGCAGCATTGTCGACAATGGCAGCTGGCGCTACGTGAACGACGTGCCGACCGGGATTTACACGATTCCAGAGATCAGCTCGATCGGCAAGAACGAACACGAACTGACCAAGGCCAAGGTGCCTTACGAAGTGGGCAAGGCGTTCTTCAAGAGCATGGCGCGTGCGCAGATTGCCGGTGAGCCGCAAGGCATGCTGAAAATTCTGTTCCACCGCGAAACCCTGGAAGTACTTGGCGTGCATTGCTTCGGCTACCAGGCCTCGGAGATCGTGCACATCGGCCAGGCGATCATGAACCAGCCGGGTGAGCAAAATACCCTCAAGTATTTCGTCAACACCACCTTCAACTACCCGACCATGGCCGAAGCCTATCGGGTAGCGGCCTACGACGGCCTCAACCGGCTTTTTTGAGCGGCTCCGGCCGGTGGCCTGAGCCGGCCGGGGAGACCGATTTCAGTAATTCTCGAGGGTGGCAGTGGCCAAACCGGGAAAGTCTGTAATCAGGCTATCTACGCCGAAGTCGGCGAGCCTGCGCATCAGCGCAGGTTCGTTGACTGTCCACACGGACACATGCAAGCCCTGGCGCTGGGCTTTTTCCAGCCGCTCGGGGGTGCACAGCGTCCAGTTCAATGCCAAATACTCACAGCCGTAGTTCTGCGCGACCTTCAGCGGGTCGAGCCAGGCATATTCGGCGACCAGCCCGCGTGACAGGTCCGGGGTGAGTTCCACGGCGGCCTTGAGCACTTCCCGCGAGCTTGACGTGACCGTGACCTTGTCCATCAAGCCAAAGCGCACAGCCATTTCGCGAATCGCCAGCACAGTGGTGGCGGCACGGGTGCGCGAGGCGCTTTTGACTTCCAGTTGCCAGTGATCGAAGTCGCACTGTTCGAACAACTCCTCCAGGCGTGGAATAGGGCAGGGGCTTACCCAGCCTGGGCCGCCTTTGCGCGCGTCCATCTTCACCAGGTCAGCCGCCGAGTACTCGACGACCTTGCCGCGCCGGTCGGTGGTGCGCTTGAGGGTCGGGTCGTGGATGACCATCAACTCGCCGTCCATGGACAGGTGCAAGTCCAGCTCGCAGCGACGTACGCCGTGTTTGAGACATTCCTGAAAACTGGTCAGGGTATTTTCCGGTGCTTCGCCTTTGGCACCGCGGTGGCCGTAAATCAGGGTCACAGTTGCTCCTTTGCGCCAGGATGGCTGGCGTCGTGAATACGCATTCAGAGGTCTTCGCTTTGTTCTCGCGCCAGGCGGCGTTCCTGGGCCTGTTTCTGCAGGATATAGCGCGCCAGCAGTTGGCGTTGGGCGTCGGTCATGGACTCGAACTCCGTGCCCACATCAAAGCCGTCGCCCTTGGGGTCGCAATGGGTCACCCGCGCGCGCAGCAACAGGCCGAGCGCCTGGGGCATCAGCACCAGCTTGACCGCCAGGTGAGTGTCGGCGGCCAGCGGTGTCGGGTGCTGGAAGTCGATGCCGCCCTCGGAGAGGATCACCGGTTGCGGCGCCCCCACCTCGTTCAGCAAGCCGCGAGCCATGACCTGGCTGAGCAGATCCAGGCGTTTGTTCTGCACTTTGAGGAAGGCCGCCAGGCTGCGGTCTTTCTCGCTGATCTGGCGCAGCAGGTGCTGGGCTTCGAATTCGCTCAAGTGCAGCTCGCTGAGCAGATTGAACAGCGGTGAATCATCCAGCAACACTTCCTTGCTCGCCGCGTCGGGGCCCGACAGGGGTTTGATTTGAAGTGCGATCATGTCGTCGATACGGTAGTATTCGCGGCGCTCTTCTTCATCTAATGTCGACATGGCGAACCCCAGGTAACGGTAATGGTCTGAGTGTAAAGCTGCTGACCAGACCCCGCCACCGGGACGTCTTCTTTTCCTCCGAACAAGCCCCGACATGTTCAGACCTCTCTTCGTATTTATCGGCACGCGTTATACCCGTGCAAAGCGTCGCAATCATTTTGTGTCGTTCATTTCCTTGACCTCGATGATCGGTCTCGCCCTGGGCGTGGTCGTGATGATCGTGGTGCTGTCGGTGATGAATGGCTTCGATCATGAGATGCGCACCCGCGTGCTGGGCATGGTGCCCCACGCGACCATCGAGGGCGATGCGCCCATCAACGACTGGCAAAGCCTGGCCGCCAAGGTCCAGCAGAACCCCAAGGTGGTGGCGGTAGCGCCGTTTACCCAGATGCAGGGGTTGCTGACCAATGACGGCAAAGTGCAGAAAATCCTGCTCAACGGCATCGACCCGGCCCAGGAGCGCAACGTCTCGATCATCGACAAGTTCATGTTGCAAGGTAAGCTCGACGAGCTGTCGCCGGGCAGCTTTGGCATCGTCATCGGTGACAAGGCCGCAGCCAAGCTGGGCGTAGGGGTTGGCGACAAGCTGACCTTCGTCGCCCCGGAAGTCACCGTGACCCCGGCCGGCATGTTCCCGCGCATGAAGCGCTTTACCGTGGTGGGCACCTTCCACGTCGGCGCTGGCGAGATCGACGGTTACATCGGCCTGACCAACCTCACCGACCTGGCCCGCCTGCATCGCTGGCAGCCCGACCAGGTGCAGGGTCTGCGCCTGAAATTCAACGACCTGTTCGATGCGCCGCGCGGCGCCTGGGAAATTGCCCAGCACCTGGGTGAGACCGAGTATTACGCTCGCGACTGGACCCGCACCCACGGCAACCTATACCAGGCTATCCGCATGGAAAAAGCCATGATCGGCCTGTTGTTGTTGCTGATCGTCGCCGTGGCGGCCTTTAACATCATCTCCACGCTGGTGATGGTGGTGAACGACAAGAAGGGCGACATCGCCATCCTGCGTACGTTGGGCGCCACGCCGGGGCAGATCATGGCGATCTTCATGGTGCAGGGCACCGTGATCGGCGTGGTTGGCACCTTGATCGGCACGGCGGTGGGCATTCTGGCCGCGCTGAACGTCAGCGCCGCCATCGCCCTGCTTGAAAAGGTGATCGGCCACAAGTTTCTCAACGCCGACGTCTACTTCATCGATTACTTGCCGTCCCAGGTGCAAACCCAGGACGTGCTGATGGTGGGCGGCGCTGCGTTGGTCCTGAGCTTCCTTGCCACCCTGTATCCAGCCTGGCGCGCGGCACGTACCCAGCCAGCACAGGCATTACGTTATGAGTGAATCGGGCATGAGTGAAAAAGCAATCCTGAGCTGCCGCAACCTGGGCAAATCCTACGAGGAAGGCCCGGAGTCGGTGGTGGTGCTGTCCAACCTGCAGCTTGAACTGCACCCTGGCGAGCGTGTGGCGATCGTCGGCAGTTCCGGTTCCGGCAAGAGTACCTTGCTCAACCTGCTGGGCGGCCTCGATACGCCGTCCCAAGGCAGCGTATGGCTGGCCGGTGAAGAACTCTCGGCCTTGAATGAAAAGGCCCGCGGTCAACTGCGCAACCGCTCGTTGGGCTTTGTGTACCAGTTCCACCACTTGCTGCCGGAATTCACCGCCCTGGAAAACGTGTGCATGCCGCTGTTGATCGGCAAGACCGCGATTCCTGAAGCGCGTCAGCGTGCCACGGCCTTGCTCGAGCGCGTCGGCCTCGGCCACCGCCTGGAGCACAAGCCAGCGGAGTTGTCCGGTGGTGAGCGCCAGCGCGTGGCGATTGCTCGTGCCCTGGTGAACAACCCGGGCCTGGTGATGCTCGACGAGCCGACCGGCAACCTCGACTCCCACACCGCGCAGGGAATCAAGGACTTGATGCTGGAGTTGAGCACCCAGATGCGCACCGCGTTCCTGGTGGTGACCCATGACATGAGCATGGCCCGGCAGATGGACCGCGTACTGCATTTGCAGGAAGGTCATCTGGTCGCTATCTGATCTGTTGCAAGCCCGGTTTTTTGAGGCCGGGCTTTTTCATTTTTCCAACGGTGCCCGCGAATGTTCAGACCGTTATCGATTTTTATCGGCACGCGCTATACCCGCGCCAAGCGCCGCAACCGTTTTGTCTCGTTTATCTCGATGACCTCGATGATCGGCCTCGCCCTGGGCGTATTGGCGATGATCGTGGTGCTTTCGGTAATGAACGGCTTTCAGCGTGAAATGAGCTCGCGCATCCTCGGCATGGTGCCCCACGCCACCATCGTCGGCGTAAAGCCGATTGATGATTGGCAGCCGGTGGCCGCCGCCGCGATGAAGAATCCGCAAGTCACCGCCGCTGTGCCCTTCACCCAGATGGATGGCATGTTTTCCTATAAGGGCGCGATGCAGCCCATCGAGATCAGCGGCGTCGACCCGGCTCAGGAAGGCAAGGTGTCGATCGTGGCCCAGCACATCGTGCGCGGCAAACTCGACGACCTCAAACCCGGCGAGTTCGGGGTGGTGGTCGGTGATATCACTGCGCGGCGTTTTCGCCTGAACGTGGGCGACAAGCTGACCCTGATCGTGCCGGAGCTCAGCAGCGCCCCGGGCGGTATCACCCCGCGCATGCAGCGCCTGAATGTGGTGGGCATCTTCAAGGTCGGCGCCGAGCTGGATGGCTCCATGGCCCTGATCCACATGGCCGACGCCGCTGAAATCCAGCATTGGCAGCCCAACCAGGTGCAAAGCGTGCGCCTGGCGGTGAAGGACTTGTATGCAGCGCCGAAAGTCTCGGCGGATATCGCCGCCAGCCTGGGCGCGGCTTATAAGCCGGATGACTGGACCCACACCCAGGGCAGCCTGTTCAGCGCGATGAAAATGGAAAAGACCATGATCGGCCTGCTGTTGCTGATGATCGTCGCCGTGGCGGCGTTCAACATCATCGCCACCTTGATCATGGTGGTGAACGACAAGGGCGCGGACATCGCCATCCTGCGTACCATCGGCGCTACACCTCGGCAGATCATGGCGATCTTCATGGTGCAGGGCACCGTGATTGGCGTGGTCGGCACCTTGATCGGCGGCGTGCTGGGGGTGATTGCGGCGCTGAACGTGAGTGAGCTGGTGGGCTGGCTGGAGCGGGTGAGCGGGCAGCATATCTTCAGTTCGGATGTGTATTTTGTCAGCAACCTGCCTTCGGAGCTGCAAGGTGGGGATGTGTTGCTGATTTGCTCGGCGGGGTTTGTGTTGAGCTTCTTGGCGACGATTTACCCAGCGTATCGGGCGGCGAAGATTGAGCCGGCGCATGCGCTCAGGTATTCGTAACCTTTAGGACCGCTATCG
Source organism: Pseudomonas sp. MF6751 (assembly GCF_016613265.1). Taxonomy (NCBI): domain Bacteria; kingdom Pseudomonadati; phylum Pseudomonadota; class Gammaproteobacteria; order Pseudomonadales; family Pseudomonadaceae; genus Pseudomonas; species Pseudomonas sp. MF6751. The sequence continues at coordinate 140,868 of NZ_JAENSV010000010.1, read as the reverse complement.
CAGGCAAGCCAGCTCCCACATTGCGACTGTATTCACAGCTCAAATTGTGGGAGCTGGCTTGCCTGCGATAGGCATAGGTATCTACATAACTCTGTTAGCTCAACGGTAACCACGATGCGAAGCGAGCCGCTCTTGATCTTGATCTGCTTTTGATCTTAGGCGCCCCGTTAAACCACGCTGGCCGGAATTCGACAGGGATTTGGGGGGTAAACCGGCAGGGATGCCGGTTTAGCCGCCCCGCGCCATGGATGGCGCGTGGCGGCGGCCCCCCAAATCACTGGCGGATTACGGGCACACCGAGCCTAGGCGAGGTGCCGAGTGGTGGGGCAAGAGCGTTTTGCTTACTTTGCCGCTTTTGCAAAGTGAGCCGCCGTCAGGGCGGAACCCTAAGTGGCCGTTACCGCAGGAATGGATATGTACACGGTCCAACTGTGTTGACTGTCAGGCCGTCTTCGCAGGCAAGCCAGCTCCCACATTGGATCGCGGGGCATCAGTTATATCTGTGTCGGCTGCCAGGCCGTCACGGGAGCAAGCTCCCTCGCCACAGATTTAGCGTCGTGCCGAAGTTGTGTAGATACCTATGCTGCGATAGGGCCGGCCCAGCTTGCATCAATCTCCCTTGGGCAACTCAATCACAAACCTTGTCCAGCCCGCCTGCGACTCACAATAAATCCTCCCGCCATGCGCCCGCACAATCGACTGGGTAATCGCCAACCCCAGCCCCGCATGTTCACTGCTGCCTGCGCGCCTCGACGGGTCGGCTCGGTAGAAACGGTCAAACAGCCTCGGCAGTAACGGCGCAGGAATGCCTTCCCCGCTGTTCTCAACCGTCAGTGTCACGCCGCTCTCGATCCGCACCCGCACTTCACCGCCTGGTGGCGTAAAGCGCAGCGCGTTATCCAGCAAGTTCGACAGGGCCCGGCGCAACATGCCGCGGTCGCCCATGCTATGGGCGCTGCCTTCGCGCACCAGCCTCACCTGTGCGTCCTCCGCCAGCAGGGTAAAGAACTCCAACAGTGCGTCGACCTCATCGCCCAAGTCCAGGGATTCACGGGTGGGCATCAGCAAGCCGTGGTCAGCTTTGGCCAGGTAAAGCATGTCGTTGACCAGTTGCGCCATCCATTGCAGCTCTTCCAGGTTGCTGTGCAGCGCCTCGCGGTAATCCTCCAGCGGGCGCGGCTGGGTGAGGATGACCTGGGTCTGGGTCAGCAGGTTGGACAGCGGCGTGCGCAGTTCGTGGGCAATATCTGCGCTGAAGGCGGACAGGCGCTGGAACGCATCATCGAGGCGGGCCAGCATGGCGTTGACGGCCTGGGCGAGCTCCGCCAGCTCCACCGGCATTTGCGCTTGGGGTAAGCGTTGCGTCAGGGAGTGGGCGGAGACGCTGGCCGCCACTTCGCCCATGCGCCGCAGTGGTCGCAAGCCACTGCGTGCAGCCCAGGCGCCGAGCAGGGCAGTGGCCAGGGCCGAGAGGCCGACGGTCAGCCAGATCAAGCGCTGCATGCGTTGCAGAAAGTGCTGGTGGTGGGTGATGTCGAGGATCAGTGTCAGCTGTGGCGAATCCAGTTGGCTGGGCGTCAAGGGTGCAATGAATACGCGGTAGTCGGTGCCTGCGTATTGCAGACTGTGCAGGCCGGGCGCTTGGGGCAAGGGAAGGTGTGGCGCGCCGTCCAGCCAACGTTGCCCAGCTCCGGTGATGCGCAAGGCGAGGTCGGGCTGGTGATCGAGTTCGGCGCGCAGTTGAGGGGTTCGTTGGGCGAGGTCTTCCGGTGAGGCGACACCCTGCAAGATGCTGCGCAGGGCCACCAGTTTGCTTTCGAGCTGTTGCTGGTCCAGCTCCATGAAGTGCGCCTCGCTGGCCCGGTTGAACAACACCCCGGCGATCAACGAGACCACCGCCGTGCAGGCGGCAAACAGCAGCGCCAGGCGGCTGGTCAGGGACAGGCGCTTGATCACGTGAACCGTTCCTCCAGCACGTAACCCATGCCGCGTACGGTGTGGATCAGTTTGTTGGGGAAATTGTCGTCGACTTTCAGGCGCAGGCGGCGAATGGCGACTTCGATGATGTTGGTGTCGCTGTCGAAATTCATGTCCCACACCTGGGAGGCAATCAGCGTCTTGGGCAGCACTTCGCCCTGGCGGCGTAGCAGCAGCTCCAGCAGGGCGAACTCCTTGGCGGTGAGGTCGATGCGCTGGCCGCTGCGCTCGACGCGGCGGCGGATCAAGTCCAGGCTCAGGTCGGCCAGTTGCAGCGTGGTCTCCTGCGGCGTGCTGCTGCCACGGCGCAACAAGGTGCGCACCCGCGCCAGCAGTTCTGAAAACGCGAAGGGTTTGACCAGGTAATCGTCGGCGCCCAGCTCCAGGCCATGCACTCGGTCTTCTACGGCATCGCGAGCGGTGAGGAACAGCACCGGGATGTCCAGGCCGGCACTACGCACCGCCTGCAGGATTTGCCAGCCATCGCGGCCGGGCAGCATCACATCGAGGATCAACAAGTCATAGTCGCCCGTCAGTGCCAAGTGTTGGCCACTGGTGCCGTCGGCCACCAGTTCGGTGGTAAAGCCCGCTTCGGCCAGGCCCTGGCGCAGGTAATGACCGGTTTTGGGTTGGTCTTCGACGATCAGCAGTTTCATGTAGGGCTCTTGGTCAAGGTGGACGCCGGCCTTTATACCCTGGGCTCCGGGGTATGGGCGCAAGCTGACAAAGTTGTAATCTAGCAGTCAGCTGGCTGGCAGCGAGGCCATCTTAAAGTGTTGCCCAAGCTGGATACCTATTTTGGAGAGTGAAAGATGGCGTTGCGTACACCCCAGTTATTGGCGGGCTGCCTGTTGGCGTTGAGTTTCAATGCACTGGCGGATGCGACTCACACCTACGCGTTCGGCCAGCCGGCCCCGGCGCATAAAGCCACGCGCACCGTTGAAGTCACGCTGCGGGACATTGCCTTTGAGCCCAAGTCCCTGGACGTCAAGGCCGGTGAAACCGTGCGCTTCGTGCTGGTCAACAAAGGCCAGTTGCTGCATGAGTTCAACCTGGGCGACGCGGCCATGCATGCCGCCCACCAGAAAGAGATGTTGCAGATGCAAGCCAGTGGCATGCTCACCGCCACCGGCATGGGCAAGATGGATCACAGCGCCATGGGCCACGGCGACATGGGCGGCATGAAGCACGACGATCCCAACAGCGTGTTGGTGGAGCCGGGCAAGACGGCCGAGCTGACCTGGACGTTCAAGCAGGCCACAGGCCTTGAGTTTGCCTGCAACCTGCCCGGGCATTACCAGGCGGGCATGGTCGGCAAACTGACCGTTGAGTGAGGCGTTTGTTAAGGGCGCGAGCAAAGGCTGGTAGACTGGCGCGGTTTATTTAGCCAGGTTTCCGCCATGCATCCCGCAGCCGAACATTCGCCGCTGGGCAAGTCCAGTGAATACATCAGCACCTACACGCCTTCGTTGCTGTTTCCGATTCCACGCGCCGCCAAGTGGGCCGAGCTGGGCCTGAGCGCCGAGACCCTGCCGTACAAGGGCGTGGACTTCTGGAACTGCTTCGAACTGTCCTGGTTGTTGCCCTCGGGCAAGCCGGTGGTGGCCATCGGTGAGTTCAGCATTCCGGCCGACTCGCCGAACATCATCGAGTCCAAGTCGTTCAAGCTGTACCTCAACTCGCTGAACCAGACCGCGTTTGCCGATACGCAAAGCCTTGAAGCCACCTTGCGCACCGACCTCAGCGCTGCGGCCGGCAAGCCAGTGAGCGTGCGCATTCGCAGCCTGGCCGACATCGAGGCAGAAGGCGTGATGGCGTTGCCGGGCGTGTGCATTGACGGCCTGGATATCAACGTCAGCAGCTACGAACACCCGCGCCCGGAACTGCTGCGTTGCGATGATTCGCGCGTGGTGGAGGAGAGCGTGCACAGCCACCTGCTCAAATCCAATTGCCCGGTGACCAGCCAGCCTGACTGGGGCAGCGTGGTGGTGGAATACCGCGGTGCGGCGCTGGATCACGCCAGCCTGCTGGAATATATCGTCAGCTTTCGCCAGCACTCGGACTTTCATGAGCAGTGTGTGGAGCGGATCTTCCTGGACTTGCAGCGCTTGCTCAAGCCAGAGAAGTTGACGGTGTATGCACGGTATGTACGCCGGGGGGGGTTGGATATCAATCCTTACCGCAGCACTGAAAATACCCAGTTCCTGAACGTGCGCCTAGCGCGTCAGTAAGCCTTCATACAAAAAAGTGTGGGAGCTGGCTTGCCTGCGATTGCGATCTTTCAGTCATTCATCAAGTGACTGATACACCGCTATCGCAGGCAAGCCAGCTCCCACATTTGGTTTTGTGTTTGGCTTGGGCTCGTGTTAGATGCCGATATTGCCAAGGGTCAGCACGATATTGCGCAACGTCCCGGCAATGCCTGGATGGTCCAGTTCAAAACCTTCCACTGCCCGGTTCACATCGTCAGCGATGCTGGGCGTCTGGGTGGCCGGTTCCATTTTCAGCTGGACTTCGAATTTGGCGATCAACTCTTCCAATGCTTGACGTTTCTCGGCGGGCAACTCGGGATGATTCTCCAGTTGCTCACGCACAATATCGGCCTGCTGTTGTAACTTCTCGCGATCAGGCATGACGTTCTTTCCTTTTATCGATAGGCACTGGCATAGACCGCGGCGCACCGCGAAAGGTCTACGGGCTGACCTGTAGATTAATCCACTGGGGCCAACTGTGCATGATCTCGATCAGGGCTTCTCGCCCTTGAGCTGGCGCAGGCGGATGTCGGCCAGGCAGGTGCCGAGTTCGCCGAGATGGTCGATCACCGAGTGCACGCCCAGGCCATAGAGCGCCACTGTGGCCTTGCCGCGCTTGTGTTCGCGTTGCTGCTCGGTCAGCGCCTGCCATTGCCGGGGCGACAGGCCGCAGAGCGAACCGCAGGAGGCCAGACCGATGGTCCACAAACCGGCATTCAGGCCCGATTGCAGCAGACGCGGCTCGCCGCTGACCAGTACGCAGCCTTCCAGACGTTCGATGTTCAACTCCATCAGCGCTTGCCAGCAGGCGTGGGGCGCAGGCCAGCGAATGGAGGAGGGCGAGGCGGCCTTTAGCCAGCCAGGCAGGCCGGCGCAGAGTGGCGTGGTCACGGCGGGAGGCAGTTCGTCCAGCCAGGCGCAGGGCACGCCTTGTTCTTTGAGGCTGCGCAGGATTTTCAACGCGCCTGGCGTGGCCTCGGCGTCGGCGCAAGGTGAGTCGGTGCGGGCCAAGGAACCAAAATCCACCAGGCAGCCACTCAGGCCAAATAACACGGCGGTCAATGAGGGGGCGGCGGCGACGGCAATCTCGGCGTGTGGCATCTGAACGTCCCTGAAATAGCTGCCACGCTATCGGGGCGGCATGACAAGGGGATGACACTGTCGATATTTGTAGGAATTTTGTGCATTTTCCCTAAGACGATTCTAGGTAGCTGCCTAAATCGACACTTCCGTCATATACTGACAGCCTTATTCAGGGCATAGCGCCCATGACAGACCATTCAAGGAGCAAAAGCTATGCGCTGGAGCCAGTACTTCGCTCAGCTATCGGTGTGTGCCACCATCCTGTTGGCACCTTTCGCTGCCCAAGCGGCCTCGGAAGATGACCCGTGGGAAAGTGTCAACCGCCCCATCTTCACCTTCAACGATACCGTTGACACTTATGCCCTCAAGCCAATTGCCCAAGGCTATCAGTTCGTTACCCCACAATTTGTGCAGGACGGCGTTCACAACTTCTTCCGCAACATCGGTGATGTCGGCAACCTGGCCAACAACGTGCTGCAGCTCAAGCCGCACAACGCAGGCGTCGACACCGCCCGCCTGTTGGTTAACACCACATTTGGCGTACTGGGCTTTATCGACGTCGGCACCAAAATGGGGCTGCAGCGCAGCGACGAAGACTTCGGCCAGACCCTCGGCTACTGGGGCGTGGGCAGTGGCCCGTACGTGATGATCCCGTTGCTGGGCCCAAGCACCTTGCGTGATGCGCCGTCCAAATACGTCGACAGCTACACCCAACCGTACCGCTACATGAACGACATCGGCTGGCGTAACAGCACCTTCGGCCTCAACGTCGTTGACGTGCGCGCCAGCCTGCTCGACAGCGAAAAGCTGATCAGCGGCGACAAGTACACCTTCATTCGTAACGCTTACCTGCAGAACCGCGAGTTCAAGGTCAAGGACGGCAAGGTCGTTGACGACTTTTAAGCTGTGACGTTTTGAAATGAAAAAGGCGACCTTTGTAAGGTCGCCTTTTTTGTGCGCGCTTTTCAGCGCATTTTCAAAATCTTCAAGCCTAGTTGCTGCTCGTCTCCGGCCGCCTTGGTCCACACCACCTCTGTATCGGCCTCAAGGCCTTTGAGGGCCGCGTGCTCTGAATCAATGCGCACGGTCAGCAGGTCGCCCACAGTGAACTGGCGAGGTGCCTGCACCTGCATGCCGGAACTGGAGAGGTCCACGCAGGTACCGGCAATCTCCTGCCCGGCATGGATCAAAGACACATCGGCATCTATTCGCATGCGGATGAAATCGCGTTTTTCGGCGTAGTCGCGCTCGTGCTCGCTCACAGCATCCATCCTTACTTTGCGTTGTGGTTGTGAGGGTTCTTATAACTCCCGGTGATTTGCGGTGTAAAGACGCCCGGCGACCATCGGCATGAGCTTGAAACCCCTCACGGATGGGAGTACCGTCTGCGCCTTAGAAGGGCACCTCTGCTTTACCGTTGTGCATGGGCCAAATCCCAATGCTTTGTAGGACAGAGAGGCTAGAAAGCGAATCCAGTACGTGAGCCCGGCCATTGCCGAGCCGCCTACGCCAACCTAATTCTGGCGCCGTTTGCCCACATGCAAAAAACCAGTGCCACGCTGCTGATTATCGATGACGACGAAGTAGTGCGCGCGAGCCTCGCGGCCTACTTGGAAGACAGTGGCTTCAGCGTCCTGCAGGCCAGTAATGGCCAACAGGGTCTCCAGGTATTCGAGCGCGACAAGCCCGACCTTGTGATCTGCGACCTGCGCATGCCCCAGATGGGCGGCCTGGAGCTGATTCGCCAGGTGACCGACCTTGCCCCGCAAACGCCGGTGATTGTCGTGTCCGGTGCCGGTGTCATGAACGATGCCGTTGAAGCCTTGCGCCTGGGCGCCGCCGATTACCTGATCAAGCCCCTGGAAGACCTGGCCGTGCTGGAGCACTCGGTGCGCCGCGCCCTGGACCGTGCACGCCTGCTCCTGGAAAACCAGCGCTACCGCGAAAAGCTCGAGACCGCCAACCGCGAACTCGAAGCCAGCCTGAACCTGCTGCAGGAAGACCAGAACGCCGGTCGCCAGGTGCAGATGAATATGCTGCCGGTGAGCCCCTGGACGATTGACGAATTCACGTTTGCCCACCAGATCATCCCGTCGTTGTACCTGTCGGGTGATTTTGTCGACTATTTCCGTGTCGATGAGCGCCGCGTGGCGTTCTACCTGGCCGACGTTTCCGGCCACGGCGCGTCTTCTGCCTTTGTTACCGTGTTGTTGAAGTTCATGACCACACGGCTGTTGTTCGAGTCCAAGCGCAATGGCACCTTGCCGGAGTTCACTCCCTCCGAGGTGCTGGGCCACATCAACCGGGGCCTGATCAGCTGCAAGCTGGGCAAGCACGTAACGATGGTCGGCGGCGTGATCGACGAAGAAACCGGTCTTTTGACCTACAGCATTGGCGGCCACCTGCCGATGCCTGTTTTGTACACTCCTGACAGTGTGCGCTACCTGGAAGGGCGTGGCCTGCCCGTAGGCTTGTTTAACGAAGCCACCTACGAAGACCACATCCTGGAACTGCCGCCGACCTTCAGCCTGACGCTGATGTCCGACGGTATTCTGGACCTTCTTCCAGAGCCTACACTCAAAGAGAAAGAAGCCGCCTTGCCCCAAAAGGTCAAGTCGGCGGGCGGCAGCCTGGATGGCCTGCGGCAGGTTTTTGGATTGGCCACACTAGGGGAGATGCCGGATGATATCGCCCTATTGGTGTTGAGCAGGAATCTTTGATGAGTACCGGAAGAATCCAATTCGCCGAGCAAGACGGGACCTTCGTCCTGAAGTTTGTCGGTGAAGTGCGCCTGACCTTGTGTTCGGCCCTGGATGCGACGATCGAGCGGATCTTCACCGCGCTGAACTTCTCGGCGATCGTGATCGACCTGACCGAAACGCGCAGCATCGATAGCACCACCCTGGGCCTGTTGGCCAAATTGTCCATTCTGTCGCGGCAGAAGGTCGGCCTATTGCCGACCGTGGTCACCACCCACGAAGACATCACCCGTCTGTTGCAATCCATGGGCTTTGACCAGGTGTTCAACATCGTTGACCGCCCCATCCCGTGCCCGGAATGCCTCACCGACCTGCCGTCCCAGGACCAGTCCGAGGAAGTGGTGCGGGTCAAGGTGCTGGAAGCGCACAAGATCCTGATGGGCTTGAATGAGTCCAACCGCGAAGCCTTCCACGACCTCGTCAACGCCCTCGAGCGGCACTGACGGCCTCCCTGCCCAAACATACACACACAGTCCAATGTGGGAGCTGGCTTGCCTGCGATTACGCAGTGTCAGTCGATGAAGTGTTGGCTGGCCCACCGCTATCGCAGGCAAGCCAGCTCCCACACTGGACGGCGGTGACACCGAGGCAAAAAAAGGGCGACACCCTCACAGGTGCCGCCCTTTTTGCCGCTATCTGCCTTTACAGCTTGGCCGACAACAACGCCTCCAGTTTCTCCTGGTCCCGAGCAAACTGACGAATCCCCTCCGCCAGCTTCTCAGTCGCCATCGCGTCCTCGTTGGACTCCCAACGGAACTGCGCTTCAGTCATATGCACACGGGCTTCACCGGCATGGCCTGGCGCCAATTTGCGCTCCAGCTTGCCTTCATCGGCTGCCAGCTTCTCCAACAGGTCCGGGCTGATGGTCAGGCGATCACAACCGGCCAGTTCCTCGATCTGGCTGAGGTTACGGAAGCTCGCACCCATCACCACTGTTTTGTAGCCGTTAGCCTTGTAGTAGTTATAGATGCGCGTCACCGACTGCACGCCCGGGTCATCGGAACCGGTGTAGTCGTTGCCGTTGGCCTTCTTGTACCAGTCGTAGATACGGCCTACGAATGGCGAAATCAGGAACACACCCGCTTCGGCACAGGCGACGGCCTGGGCGAAGGAGAACAGCAGCGTCAGGTTGGTCTGGATGCCTTCTTTTTCCAGCTTCTCGGCCGCGCGGATGCCTTCCCAGGTGGAGGCGATCTTGATCAGCACGCGGTCGCGGCTGACGCCGGCTTTGTCGTACAGGTCGATCAGACGGTGCGCACGCTTGAGAATAGCGGCCTCGTCGAACGACAGGCGCGCATCCACCTCAGTGGAAATACGGCCCGGCACTACTTTGAGAATCTCTTGACCCACCGCCACCGCAAAGCGGTCACTGGCCAGGCCCACATCGCCGTTGCAGTCCTGCACACACTCATCCAGCAGCTTGGCATAGCCAGGAATCGACGCAGCCTTGAGCAGCAGGGAAGGGTTGGTGGTCGCGTCTTGCGGCTTGAGCTTGGCGAGGGTGGAAAAATCGCCGGTATCGGCTACGACGGTGGTGAATTGCTTGAGTTGTTCCAGCTTGGAAGTCATGGGCGTGCTCTGTCCTGTGGGTCTAGTGACATTACCCGAGCGCTGGCAGGCGCTCAAGGGCGCAAATGCGATAGGTCGTTTGCGAGGGCAATAACCTGGAAACGGCCGTTTGAATTACCGGCCGTGGTGCTCGATTGGAGGGCAAAATCGCAGCTAGGTTCAACCGGATTCCACCCGTCCTGCGCCACCGGTTTCAAGCCAGTTGATAAAGGTGATATCAGTGTTTTGAAGTTGTGAAAAGTTTATTTTCCAGCTCTTTAGTTGTTGCTGTTTTTACTTGTGCTATACCTGACTGGCAAGCGCTAACTTGGGCCGATAAAAACTCTGATGACATAACTGTCTGCGGTGAAGTGCGTGTGTGCCTGTTTATTAAAATCTGCTTGTTCGTTAGTTTGAAAGCAAAGGAGAGATGTAATGAAACGGAATATATCAACACTATTCGCCGCCCTCGGTTTTATTTGTTCAACAACGGTATTTGCCGATGTGACGGTACAGCAGGCCCTCAGCGCCGGTTGTTACGATACCCAGGAAATGCGTGGCATCATTGACACTGCCAAGGCTGGTAAACCCATGGGGAGCCGCACCCTGGAAAAGGAAAACGAACTGACCTCATCCTACGGCGGCAAGATCACCGATACCCGAGTGACTGCGCCTGCCACCTGGGTGTACCGCGCGTATGAGAGCGCGGACACCAACAATTGGCACGTCCAGAAACTCAAGGCCGGGGTGATCTACTCCAAGGCGCAGAACGACCTGGACAAATACGTCAAAGGAGGCGGCACACCCCAAGAGTACTGGGCCATCGATGGGCCTGACCTACACGCGCTGGGTTTCAACGGTGCCACCTACACGACAATGCGACTGCTCGCCTTACAGTCCAGCGACACCCCGAAAAGTCAGTTCGTGAGTTTTGCACTGGACTACGCCACCACCGGAACTTTTGGCGACGCCGTGTATGCACTGCAAGTAAACCCGAACTCACCCATTCTGGGGTTGGTTAACTGCAAAACGCCAGGTGGTGAAGTTCAATTTCAAATACTCGGCGGCACCACATTCAACACGCTTTACCGAAAAGTCAGGACCGATACAGATTGGAAAAGGTATAACCGCGACACCGACCAATGGGTAACTGTGCCCAAAGGAACAGTGCCGGAAAACTAAGCAACAGTGCAGCAAGGGCCGGCAGCACCTGCCGCGCCCTTGCAATCACCGCTAAATATGTGGGAGCTGGCTTGCCTGCGATAGCGCCGGTACACCCAATGAGCACTTGCCTGACACTCGACCAATCACCGCCCCTCCAACAACGTCCCCGCCTGATCCAGCAACGCCAACGGATCCGCCGCCTTATGAATATCCACCGACAACAACTGCCTGAACTTGCGCGCCCCTGGAAACCCCGTGCCCAACCCCAACACATGCCGAGTAATGTGATGCATCGTCCCACCACTGGCCAAATGCTCAGCAATATAAGGTCGCAACTGCGCCAACGCCTGCGCCCGACTGATCACCGGGGCCTCACTACCAAACAACCGCTGGTCCACCTCCGCCAACAGATACGGATTGTGATAAGCCTCCCGCCCCAGCATCACCCCATCAAACGTCTGCAAATGCTCCTGACACTGCTCCAGCGTCTTGATCCCACCATTGAGATTAATCTCCAACTCCGGAAAGTCCCGCTTCAACTGCGCCGCCACGTCATAACGCAACGGCGGAATGTCCCGGTTCTCCTTGGGCGACAACCCCTCCAGAATCGCAATCCGCGCATGCACGGTAAAGCTGGTGCAACCGGCATCCTTCACCGTCCCGACGAAATCACACAGCTCGGCATAACTGTCCCGGCCGTTGATCCCGATACGATGCTTCACCGTCACCGGAATCGACACCGCATCGCGCATCGCCTTTACACAGTCCGCCACCAGGGCAGGGTGCGCCATCAGGATCGCGCCGATCATGTTGTTCTGCACCCGGTCGCTGGGGCAGCCGACGTTCAGATTCACTTCGTCGTAACCCGCGGCTTCGGCCATGCGGGCGCAGGCGGCCAGATCGGCAGGGACACTGCCGCCCAACTGGAGGGCCAGCGGGTGCTCGGCTTCGTTGTGGCGTAGGAAGCGCTCGTGGTCGCCGTGGAGGATAGCGCCGGTGGTGACCATCTCGGTGTAGAGCAGGGCGTGCTTGGAGAGCAGGCGTAGGAAGAACCGGCAGTGGCGGTCGGTCCAGTCCATCATGGGGGCAACGCTGAAGCGCCGAGACAGTGCGGGGCTTGATTCTGCTGGGCTAAAGCTTTGTTTATCTAGCATTTTACTCAACGTGTTCTAGGCGTGTTTTGGGGCGTTTTCAGGCGTTTTTCAGGTCTCGGTGGTACGATGTACCACTTCAAAACTGACGCGTACCACTTTCGATATGGCGACTATCAGGGCAAGAAAACTGGCGGATGGGACTGTGAGCTACACGGCTCAGATCCGCATCAAGCGCGACGGAGTGCAAGTCTACCAAGAGAGCCAGACCTTCGCCCGAAAACAGGCCGCGCAGGCTTGGGCGCGTAAACGCGGAGCGGAGCTGGATGAACCTGGTGCGATCGAGCGCGCAAACCGCAAGGGTGCCACGCTCAAAGAAATGACTGATCGATACCTGGTCGAAGTTGAGAAAGCCAAGCCGCTGGGCAAAACCAAGCGCGGCACGCTCAATGCGATTGGTGAGACTTATCTGGGCAAGTTGACCGATACGGATATCAACACCCAGTGCCTGGTCGATTACGCACTTTGGCGAATGAGCGCGGACGGCGGCGGTGTTCAGCCACAGACCGCCGGCAATGACCTGGCGCACCTCGGCGCAGTGCTGGCAATTGCCAAAGACGCATGGGGCTACGAGGTCGATCCGCTCGCCATGGGCGGTGCGCGGCGTGTGTTACGCAAGCTGGGCTACAACCTGAAAAGCCGTGAGCGTGACCGCCGGCCGACACTCGATGAACTGGGACGTGTGCTGACGCACTACCAGGCCATGCAGGCGAGGCGGCCGACCGTCATATGCATGCTGAAGGTTGTGGGCTTTGCCCTGTTCTCCACCCGCCGGCTCGATGAGATCACCCGAATTCGCTGGGCAGACCTCGACGAGGCCGGCCAGCGAGTGCTGGTGCGTGACATGAAAAACCCAGGGCAAAAGATCGGCAACGATGTTTGGTGTTACCTGCCGGATGAGGCGTGGCAGATCGTCCAGACAATGCCGAAGGCCGGCGACGATATATTCCCATACAGTCCTGAGTCGATTTCCACTTCTTGGACGAAAGCCTGCAAGTTTCTGGAAATCCAGGACCTGCACTTCCACGACCTTCGACATGAAGGCATCAGCCGCCTGTTTGAAATGAGCTGGGATATTCCGCGTGTGGCGAGTGTTTCCGGCCATCGGGATTGGAATTCGATGCGGCGATACACCCACCTGCGGGGCAAGGGGGATCGTTATTTGGGATGGGAGTGGCACGACAAGATATTGAGGGCGCCCGTCCAACTGGGCGCCGCATCAATGAAATGGCTCAAAAGGCGTGTTTTAACCCGTTGAGCTGGTTGTGCTCTTTAACTGCGGCGGCGCGCTGCAGGTCGAGATAGGCCGCCAGGTCGGAAAGGTGAATGCCCTTCGCCGATTTCTGGCTCCGCTCTAAGCGTGTGATGGGCAATTTGATCTGACCACTCATCACCTTGCGCTGCAACATGTCAGGCGTCAGATGCGTGAAGTAATCCCGGCACACCAGCTCCAGCGGGATAATCGCCTGTCCGTCGTATTGGGCCATAAGAATGAAGGCTGTATTCATCGGATCTCTCCAAGCAGAGTCTTATGCTCTGCGGGTTTTGCGCTGTCGCCTTGGACCTCGCAGACAAACCGATGCCGCTTTTGGTTGGGGGCCGTCAGCGCCTCTGTTAGCCCAGATAAGGCGTCGGCGCATTGCTCATAGGCGGTAGAGCCGCTCCAGCTATCAGCCCTCACCACCTGGCAATCCGTACGGGTCGCATCCGCGCACAGGTAAAGCAAAAGGAATACGGTCATGGTGCATTCCCCGCGCCGCAGTTCGGGCAGTCATCGAAGCGCTGACGCTCGCTGAGGAAACGCCCGCAACCTTCGCAGTTGAGTCGGTCGTTGCAGATGCGGTTGCGCGGGCGCTTGAGCTTGGGCAGCTTGAGGGCGACGGAGCGCATTGCCAGCTTGTGGTCGAGCAGCGCAGCCCGGACCACCGGCCGTGAACGCTCGACGATGTATCCGCCTGGCCAAAGCTCAAAGCCTTGGGCCAAGTACTCAGCGGCATCTGCAGCCCCTGGATGGATGGCGTCTTCCAGATTGCCTGTTGGACCTCTGCCTCCGCGCCACACCAGATCATTGCCGTCCCACTCGCGTGTGTAGGCCACATAAACGCGGCCGTCTTCGTTGCGGTAGGCCTCAGCCTCTGATTTGGTGAGGTACTGGCAGTCAACCCCGACCTCTGCCCTGGTGCGAACGTACTCCACTGGCCAGGGCAGGTCGGTTTCGCGGCATTCGTACTGCTTGAGCGCTGGTTCGCGGTTGAACTGCTCAGCCTCGTTGAGGTTCGACGTATAGCCGCCACCCTCGCGCCAGAACATGGCCCTGCTGCCGACATTGCTGCGGCTGTCCTGCAAAAAGAATTGGTCAGACATGACTAACCTCCTGCTGCGCTAGGCTCAGAGCAATAGCTACCGGCTGCACCCAAACCGACACATTGCTCAGCATGAACGTCTCACCAGCTTCGGAAAGCAGAAGGGTCGTGCCGAACACATCCGCCATCGCCCTTGCTGCTGCGCGCGGCACCGCGTTGCCTATCCGCTCCCGATGGTGTCCGTCGTTGAGGCCGTCCAGCCGGAAGACCCCCGCCTGTTCGATCTTGCGAACGCGCTGCATCCGTTCGATCTCATGGGCGGTCTGCGGGTCTGCTGACCAATGGTCCTCTGGGTCAAATAGCGATTGCAGCGCCGCCAGCTCCAAGGTCGTGAAGGGCCGGTGCCAGGTGCCGTCGAGGCTTGTGATCATGCAGGTCAGGCGGTCGTTGGGCGCCGGCATGCGCTGATCGGCAACTGACCACCGGCCATTGTCGTGACAGGCGCTGGCGGACACTGCGCCGGCCGGCGTGTTGTAGTCGACCACTCCATAGTGCCCGCCGGTCAGATACGCATCGCCCTTGGAGCGCGACATGCCCGGGCGCGGATCTGCGATCGATAAAGCACCGCTTGCGACCTGCTGCGAGCCAGTCACGGTTTTAGCGTTCTCGCACCAGGGCGTGATCCGCAGCTTTTGGGTGCTGGCGTTCGGGTGCCAATTTTTATAAGCAGGATCTGCCACGGCGAAAGCGCCTTGCCCGGTGGTGCTGCCGGCGATGACGGTGCCGGCCGGCTTGCTGTAGTCGGTGACCAGGTACTTGCCGAAGCCCTTGGACGGTTGTCGAGGGTCGGCCACCGCCTGCCCGCCGGAGCTGGGGCCATGCCCTGCGGTGACAGTGCCGGCACTTTGGTCGTTGCGAACTACCCGGAACACGTTATTGTGCCGCTCGCCGCTCATGCGCGGGTCTGCAACGCTGAATGTCCCTTGCCCAGGGCTGCGTTGGCCTGTGACCACACCGCAGTGGCGGTTGTAGGGCAGCACGCCGTATTGGGTGTATTCAAACTTGGTGGTGGGCCGAGGGTCCGCAACGGAAAATTTGCCGTTGGTTGGGCTCGACCGGCCGGCGACAGTGCCGGCGGTGTCCTGCCAGTCGTGCACCCCCATATAACCCGCGCGATATTCCGGCACGATCACGAAGTCGCGCAGGTAACCATCCTCGATCGCAAACCGGCTCAGACTGCGCCAATCCTTCCCTGCCTCTACCAGGGCAAGGCGTACCCAAGTTTTCCACTGCAACGCCGGCACCCGGTGCATCGGCCCTGCCTGATCGATATCGCCGGCCAGGGGCATGCGGCTCAGCACATCACCGACAGCGCGCAGGCTGCGCTTTTCAGGTTCGTACAAGAATGCCGGAACCTGCTCGACGTGCCTGGCCACAAGCAAGAAACGCTTCCGACTCTGTGCCAACCCGCCGATTTCGCCACAGTCGTGGGTAGTTTCCGCCACCGCGTAGCCGTAATGGCGGAGCAGCTTGGTGATCTGGTCCAGCAGGTAGCGGCCACGGGTCGCCAGGCGCGGCACGTTTTCGAACACGATCAGCTTCACCGGTTGGTGCTTCCAGGCTTCGCACATCAGCCACACACACCGCAACGTCAGCTCGTTGAGCGCCCGGTACTTGGGTGTTTGGCTCATCGTCTCGGAAAGCAGACCGGACGCGCCCTTGCAGGGGCTGCTGATGAACACTGCGTCCGGATCTTCATTGCCGGCGGCGCGGCGCAGATCCTCGGCGGTAGCTTCTATCCAGCCAGCTGGTGGCTGCTGGCCGTGGAAAGCTGTGTATTGCTCGCGGGTGAACAGATCCATCAACGTGCCAGGTACACCGGTCATCATCTGGAAGTCTCGAAGGCCGGCCGGATCGACGTCGACGCCGCCCAGGCAGCGCCATTCAGCTTGCACAGTGCCCAGGACAGGCTTGGAGTCGCTGAAGCCAGCGGCGCCGCTGCCGAGGCCGCAGCAGAGGTGGAAGTGGGTGAGGGTACGTTTAAGCATGGTGCTTCTCCTTTCAAGCAGTGGGGGAGTTGCAGCTCCCCGAGACCCGCCTGTGTTGTGTATCAGTGCGCGTATCGACGCGGTTTGTTCTGTCTGGCCGCTTCACGCTCAGCCATGAAAGCCGCCCATTCCGCCGTTTTGGTCTGTTGGCGAATACGGCTACATGCCTGGTGTTTGCGGGTGGAGCGTGCTTTGCCGCAGATATCGCAGCGGCTGGGCAGGTCAAGCCGATGGCTTGCCATGGTCGGACGCTCGCGTTCAGGGCCAAGGTGCTTAGGCATTGTTTACAGCCCTCCCATAACCATGCGTGTGAGTGCATTGGGCTGACCTTCGGGCGTCAGTTTATCGAGGGGCTGCGTAACGCTGCGGCCGTTGGCCGCGCGCAGGGTGGCAACGTTGCCTTCGATTCCTACGATCACGCCCGTATGTGCGCTAAGGCGATATTCTCGGCCACCGCCGCTCATTGCGACGTAGCTGACCTCGTCGCCGACAGCGAGCTGTGTTGTGGTAGCCTCTGCGGTGCCGCCTTGGGGTTGATTCACTTGCATGGTGCTTCTCCTTTGGGTGGTCGGTGGCGAGGGGTTGCAGCCCTTCGCCACCACCTTCTTACTGGCTTTCGCCGGTTGGGTTTTGCTTGCGCACCAGGTGCAGCAGCAGGTTTTCATACTCAATAAATTCATCCGTTTGCGACTGCCATTCCAGCACTGCCTGGATTTGCTCGCGGCTGCACTCCAGTACCAGTAACTCTCTCTCAGTCTTCGCACGGACCTCTAGAATGGTGATCAGGCCGGCCGGGTCGTACGCTTCGGCATGGACGATTTTCGCGGGCCGGGTGAACCAGGCTTTCAGCTCTTTTATGTGCCGCAGGCGATTGCTTACGCCGTCTGGGCCGTCACCGGTGATGACTTGTACGTGCATGGTGCTTCTCCTTTGGGTGGGTCAGACGTTGCAGCGCCTGACAGGTATTGCCGCTGATGAATCAAGCCTGGAAGTGCCAGCACTTCACGATCGGTTGCTTGGTGACGACGGCGTTGGTCTTACTTGTCTGGTGAGCCCGCACCGCGCTGTCAGTCGCCTTATTGACGTCGAGCAGCTTCCGCGAGCGGGAGTCCTTCAGGCGTTCACGCAGCTCGCTGACGTCAGCGATTTTTTGCCGGTTTTCTGCCGCACACTTGACGAAGTCGTTGAGGTTGATGGCGATGATGTGGTCCTTCTTGCTGTGGTTGACCACCGGGCCTTCGGCGTCCAGGCCTTCCAGGTATTCGTAAACTTCCCAGAATTCAGCCACTACCGGATGGTCGGAGCTGATCGAGGCCTGGCGCTCAATTGCCATGCGGATGATCTGCGAGCGGGTGTGCTCGACCTGAGCGTCGGTGAGCGGCACCACCATGCAAAGGCAGTCCAGCAGGGCGAGCATTTGGGCGTGGTTCTTGTTGATTCGCTCCACCCGGATGTAGCCGCGCAACTTGTTGCCGCAATGGCTACATTCGCTGTGCTCGTCTTTGAATGGGGTGTCGCAGGCAAAGCAGTGGGAGTGCAAATTGCGCAACTTCGCCTCGTAGCCCGCTATCCTCTGGCCAAACAGCTCCATCACCTCCAGCTCTTTACGTACTGCCTGCAACACAAAGTTGCTGAGTCTCGAACCTTCTAGCGCATTGAGCCGATCTGCCGCCGCACGGCTTTCAGCGGTGACGTTCGGACGCACAAAGTGCAGTTTGACGATCCGGGTCATGATCGCTTCTGACGCCACAACAGGGGCGTTCTGACTGATGGCGATGGTGCCGCGAAACGGTGGTTCGTAGGTTTCGTTACCGGCGGTTTTCACACCCTTGGTCGCCAGGGTGCCGCCGCCGTAGTAATCCTTGAGTTCGTCCCATTCGAAGGTCTTGGCGTGGGCCTTGTCGTCGCCGCTGCGATCTGATTCCAGCAGCACAATGGGCATGCCGGATACTTGGCCCATCAAGCGGCTGCGACCGGCCTTGGTGGATTTGGATGGGTCGAAACCTTCGTATCCGTCTCGGCCCGCGAGTTTCCATAGCAGCGTGAGCAAAGTGGTCTTGCCGGCACCGGCCTCCCCAGTGGCCTCAAGGAAAGGAAACGACTGGTACCGGCCTCGGATCTGTTCGGCGAACAGCGAGCCAAACCAGAAGGTCAATGCCACGATGCCCTGGGCACCAAAGCATTGCCACAGAAGCCCAAGCCACTGGTCATCGTATTTTTTGCCATCCTTTTCCAGATCGATCTTCACACCCTTTTGCAGAGTCTTGAGCTTCAACTTGCCCATCTCAAAAAACTCTTCCTCATTGATGTGAATTACCTGGCCCTCGCGGATGGCGACGTCGTTGAACACGTAGCAGTGGTATTCCTTGCTGTAGCCCACATAGTCGATGGTCTGAACGGTCTTGATGCCGAAAAGCTGGTCTTTCATGAGTTTGTCCAATTGCTGTCCACTGCCGGTGAACACGGCTCCGGCACCCATGCCGAGAAGTCTTTTCTTGAATTCGCTGGCAGCGGCGACCTGACCACCCGTAAAGGTGTTTTTCACTGAGCCGCCGTCGTGCGGGAAGTCGACGCGGAAGAAGTACCAGGACTCGTCGGTAATCTCGTTGCGCTGGAAATAGAGGGCTTTGGGGTAGCAGTTGGCGATCTCGACGACGCAGCCGGCGACGTTCAGCGCCTTTTCCCGAAGCTGCTTTTCATTGAGTGTCTGGGCTTCGTGGCCGTCGCTCTTTTCGAGGGCCTGCTTGGCGCTGTTATATTTCGCCAAGTCCAATTTCCACCAGTACAGGCGCGAGTCGAAACAGAAGTGGAACTCCTCACGTTCACGCCACTGGTACATGAGCAATGCCTTGTCGCTGGCACTCTCTGCAATCAACAGGGCGCCCTGGTGACGGGCTTCTTTCAAGTCCTTTTCGATGCGATCAGCGCGGGCTTTTTCATCGTCGATAAACGCCCAGCGTTGATGCAGATCGTTCCAGTCGACCTTGCGGGCGTCAGGCTGTGACACCTGAGCAGCCTCGCAGGTAAAACCGAGTTCGCGGGCACGGTTGACCCACATACGGGTGTACTTGTGAGCGCCTGGCTCGTTGTCCAGAGCCCAAACCAACTTGGGGGGTTTACCGCCGCGAGCGGTGATCAGCGCCTTTAGTGATTCCTCTGGAAAGGCGTTTGAGGACAGTGCTGCAACCGCAGAGATTCCGTTTTGAATGAGCGCGATCGCGTCGAAGATTCCTTCAACGATCCACAGCTCTTGCACTTCAAGCAGATCCACGCATGGTGGGCACCACCAATGGCCCCTATAGCTCTTGAGGGGTTGGAAGCGGGCCTTCTTCTTACCGAACCGCGACGGTTGGTCGATCAAGCGCTCCCAGTACCCGCCGTGCTCGAGGGGAAAGCGCACAGTCGCAGAGCCAATATTCAGGTCGCGATCAAAGTAGCTCTCCTGGGTGTACCAACCCTCTAACAGCTCAACGCGGAAACCTCGGGCAAAGGCCAGGTACGCTTTTGCACTGGCGGCTGGCTCGTCACGGGTGGCAGGTGCACGCTTACTCCAGTCGTCGAACAGGTCCGGGTACAGCTCTTTGGTCGGAGCTATATACCGGCAGTTTTTCTCACGGCCACACCGGATGAACCAGGGTTCATCGTGACGTGAAAACAAACGTTTCTGATTGCACTGCGGGCAGGTGCCCTTACGCATGTAATGCGTGCCTTTCATGTGCTGAAGGCCGTAATCAGACTCCAGACGCTGAAGTACATCAGCGCGGATCTTGTCTTCCATCGGCTTGCGAATCACTGCACATGCTCCGTAGCCGTAACAACGAGCTGTTTTTTCAGCTCGCTGCGCGTCTTGCAGATGCCTGCCAGGTAGGGCAAGTCCTCGAGCACCTTCGGCGCTCGCTGGCCACTTGGCACGTTCCGGTACCGGTCGGAGTACCAAATATCAGCCATGGTGACTTCGTACTGACTGGTCAACCACAACAGGTAGTGCTGCGCCTGTTGTTCGTCCAGCTCCAGTTTTATGGTGATTTTGCTCATTTCGGCCACCAGTAAGTTGCAAATTTCCCCTACCCACGCGGTGCGGGCATCTAGTAGGGAGGGTTTTGGTTTAGTGCGGGAGGTTGCGAGTCAGCAGCAGGCTTGTGGGGAGTAGGCGTGCTGAAACGCGATGTCGCTGTTGAGTGCAGTTGTCGAGCAACAAGATCGCCGGCCGGAAGGGGCCGCTTGTGGGATGAATGCCAAGCCAAGCCACACGCTTGCAGGTCATGCTTTCAAACTCGGCCACCGCCAGCTCAGCAATGCGCTGCACCAGGTGCGTCGGCACCTCAAGCGACTGAGTCAAATACCGGGAGCAGTTCTCTAACAGCTGGCCGTCGCCGGCGAGATGTTCGCAACGGTGACGGTAGAGGTAGGCCACAGCCGCTTGTTGCATTGCGGCTCGGTAGTCACTGGCGGGGTTTGTAGTCAGGGCGATGGTGTTCATAAAGGTGCGGCCTCCATTTCCAGTTGTTCCAGCAGATCGGGTTGATCGTTTTTCGGCTTGAGGTTCTGACGTGCAAGTAGTCGAACCTTTGTGGGAGCCGTGGGCAAAACCGTCAGGGGCCGCTCAATGCCCGAAGGGCTGAGCTGATACTCCCAAACCAACGAGCCGGAGAAGGTGGCACCACACAGCAAGTTGGTGCATTCCGAGTACATCGAGCGGAAGCAGGGCGTCTGCCCCTCGGAGGTACGGATGCGCATGGAGCTGTTGCAGCAAGGGCACACCAGCTTGTATGTACTCACTAAACGGCTCCCTGGCTGTAAAGCTGGATGGTTGCAAAGACTTCGGCGTACCGGGCTGACATGTACGTGATCAGGGCGGCGACAATCGCGTCGGCCTCACGCTTTTCGATAACCCCGTCATCCAGCGCCGCAGCCATGATCTGATCGACCTTGCCCCGCTGAGCCGACGCTTTGAGCGAGCGGCTGTACAACTCGACGTTGTCCAGGGTGTCCGGGAGGCTCAGGGGCACGAACATGCCGCCGTACATTGAGGCGATGTAGTCGGCAAGGTAGGTAGTGCCAGCGGTTTGCTCGAGGCGGTAAATGTGTTCGTCCGTCAGTGGGCGACTGCCCGCGTTTTCGTATGCCTGGTTGTCGAACTTCTTAAGCGGCATACCGAGGTCGGCGGAGGCGTACATCCGACCGCCAGGGTAGGCGCCGATGACGGCCATAACGACGCTCTTTCTGCTGTCTAGAACTGGGCGTTTCATCTTCTGGTTTCTCCCTGGAGTCATCGCCCCTACAGTCGTTTCATACAGCCGGTGCTGAGTTTTGCTCGGCGCTTTCCGCGAGGATTCCCGGCAATATTTCTTTGCCGATCATCCGAGACAGGTCTCGTAGGATTTGGAACGTCAACCTGCCACGGGGCAGCTTGTTGTTTCCCGCCCAACGCTGAACCACTTGCGTCACTGTGCGCACTTCATAGCCATGGCTTAGGGCGAACTGACGGAAGTTACTGCCACGCTCGATCAGTCGTGCTTGGATCTGGCGTTTTTCCATGGCTTGGCTCATGGTTCGAGTGTTCCTAGTTGGTTAAGATGTACCTGTTTGTTCGCAGTATACGCACCAAAACGGGTGCGTCAATTGGAATTCATGAAAAAATGAGTATAGCCGCTCGCCTGCGCAGCGTTATCGACGACAGAGGCATGTCTATTAAGGAGGCCTCAGAGGTAGTGGGGATCCCATACAGGACGCTCCAGAACTACCTTCTGGGTGAGCGGGAGCCTAACGCGAAGGCCATGGCCGCCATTCGCACTCATTTGGGTATAAGCCTGGATTGGTTGCTGACAGGCGAAGGCTCTATGTGTCTGGGTGTTTCGGCCGAATCATCGGATGCGCGGACCGTTAATCAGCAGGAGGAGGCCATCCTTGAGCTGTTTCGCTCGCTTGGGGAGGCAGGTAAGCGGGAGATACAGAGCGCTGCTGAGGAAAAGAAACGCTTAATGGATGTCGAGCAGCGCCTCAAGGATTTGACTGAAGCCCTTGCCGATACCAAACGGCCAGCATAATCTGTACCCATTAAGAACGGATCAGCGTGAAGGAATAGCACTGATCCACTCGCCAAGCCCGATCTACAGGGATTGCGATTCTGCCGAATCGTCATAGGGAAGTGATCTATGCCTAGCACCCCCCCGTACTCTGTACGTTTTCATCTCATTTATACCGTCTGTGGTAAGTCCGAAAAAAATCGGTGATTTATTCATCATAAAATTAATTAGCTAGGGCGCAGCAGAATTATGGAAATTACTGAGTCGATTATTCATGGGGTTCTCAAGGCTCGTGAAACTAATGGTGAAGGTGCGGTAACAATAAAGCCCCGTGAAGTGGTGCTGCCTATTGATGCGCGCCTCGATACTTTGGGAGGGGAAGTGCTAACCCTTTACACTCGACTCAGTAACGGCTATGGGACATTTGGTGATGATGCTTTAATTCATCAGTTTCCTATTCTAATGAAAAGATATGTCGATCAGGAGATAGATCTCGTCAAGTTTAGTCGTGGGGTGTGTTCGTTGATCTCTGTTCCTATGCAAGAACAGTGGATGGCTACTACGACCTGGCCGCTTTTTGTTCGATACCATAATCAGGGCAGAGATTGGCTTCTTATAGCAATGTTGAAGCTTAAGGAGGGCGTAGGCATTGATGAGGCGACTCTAGATCTGAATGATTCCTTGTCATTTGACGTTAGTCATTTGTATGAAGCAGCGCGTATTGATATTCAAAAATGGCAGAATAATGAGCAGCCATATCTTTCATTTATAAAAAGGCGAGCTGCTGACGCCGATGTTACCAAGTACTTCCGGGTAGCCTTGGCTTGTACTGAATATACTGATGCTCGACATAATACAGAAGTAACAGTCACGGCTCTCAATGATTACTTCGAAAGCGAGGGCTGGGAGCCACTCAAAAGACAAGTTGCTACTGATCGGTTATATGCTCATTGTGTTTAAAAGAAAGCGAATGATGAGCCAGTAAATTTGGTTGCGTTGTCTGCAATTATTAATGATCAAGCTCCAGAATCATTCATTAATTTCATAAGGGATAACGAGTATGAGGTAAGTGAAGTTTTTTCGCCAAATCCAGCCACTTACAAAAAACTAATGAGAGTTAGTAGGCGGTTTGGTAGTGTTAGTGTAAGCTTTGATGTTAATGATCTTCGGAATGAAACTGTTTATTATGATCCGGAGTTGCAGGGTTTAGTTATAATGAATCCACCAGCAGACCTGCTTGCTGAAATGGATAAGGCTCTCGGTGCTCAAAATGCTGCCAACGACGAAGATTGAGTTAGCTATCGAAGTTTACAAGCTACTGGAGAACCGCACCCTTGAGAACGGTCGCTTGAGGGGGACTCTTCCCTGCGAAGTATTCGAAGAAGCCGTTACAAAGTTGGAAAGGCTCGAGATGCTCCAAAGCTCGTCTGCTGAGAACAGAGAGGTGCTCTTTATGCCTCCTTTGGAGCAAAACGCTTTTTTTGCTTTTTCATTAGATGATTTGCTTTCTACCAGCCAGCGCCGTCAGTCTATCCCTGCCAAATTTTATCTGGCTGATATCAACTATTTATATGAAGGTGACTATGAGGCTGCCCCTCCAGAAGTATGTTCGTATGTAGATGCTGTTACCTTGGTGGGATTATTTTCTCCCCCGTTAGCTGATCACGTTGTCCCTAAAGGTGCTGCTAAATTGATTTTTTTCCATGGGGAAAAGATTGAGTTGTTTCTTGAGTATAGTCCTGAGGAGATGTCTTGCTTGAGCGGTGTCTCAGCTTTTGCAAAAGATTATATAAAGACAGAAACGCACGTGGAGCAGAAGCGTACTATTGTTAAGTCTATACTTTTGGAGATGAAAAAGGAGGTTGGTGAGGGACGATTTCATGTTGGGTTGATTATGTCTCGGTTTGAAGAGTTTGCGAGGCGTGTATCGTCCAGTTATCAACTGTACGTTTCGGAGTTTTCTTTTCAGAAGATAAAGGCTGAAGTTGAAAAGAGTAAATTTGAGGCGCTGGCAAAAATCAACAAAGTTTTTTCCGATATACAGAACCAGCTTTTAGCGGTTCCAGTTGCGTTGATAGTTGTTTGCGGTCAGATGGAAGTGGTTGACGGATTCTCTTTGAAGAATTTTTTTATTTTGGTGGGGTCGCTTGTTTTTGCAGTTTTTATGTTGTTTTTGATATTGAATCAAAAAAATACCTTAGCTACTGTTTTTTTTGAAATGACCGCAGAGTGGGATTTGATCAAAGGTAAGCATAATGCAGTCAAACTAAAATTTGATGCGCCTTATAAGTTGCTGCGTGTTCGGTACAGGTATCAATCGATGTTGTTGGAAGTCGTTGGTCTTGTAGTTCTTATATCCTTTGGTGTGGCTCTCGTTATGTTCTTTTATTTTTCTGATAAGGGAGCTGTACCATGGGGTGCGATTACTTGGACATCCATCGGTATCTTATCTTATGTCGTGTTGAGAGCTGTTTCACTTTTTTGTGATCCTTCCTTAAGAGAAGGTGGCGACAAGTAAGCTGGTGAGTAACATTTAATTATCCACCTTGCTTTGTTCGCGATTGACAGCGCGTTTCGCCGTCTGCTCACTGGCGTACAACCACCGCAACCTCCTCGGCTTCGTCTGATCCCCTGCCGTAATCGCCTTTTCCTTTCCGGTTTTCTGGTCGCGGTAATACGCGATGATCCCCGTGTAATCGCCCTTGCTCTCTTCCGCCAGATCTTCAACGTTTTCCTCCGGCAACTTGCTCTCCAGCTCCAGGCTGACGGTATAGCCGCCATCCGGGCTTAGGCTGTGCTGCACATTGCCGCCGTACCAGATGATCTCGTCGATCTCATCCTTAACGCCCTGGAGCGTATAGGTCAGTTCGGGGATCAGATCCGGTCGGCCCATCGCGAGCGTGTAGCTGAGCGTGGCGCTGCCGCGCTGCAGGCGCCGGAATTCAGCTCTCGCGGCCCTGAGCGCAGACTGCTGGTCGCTGTAGGTGTGGCGAAGGTCTTTGAGATTGTCTCCCCCGCCGGCAATCGCCTCCTGTTTCTTGGCGCTGTGCACGTCGTAAAAATATGCGCGCACACCGTCGTAGCTGTCGCGATCTGCCTGCAAGTAGCGGTGCTGGTCGCCGTCGGCACGGGTGAGGGTAATGTGGGGCAGGGGAAGCCCGCTCGCCGTCTTGCCGCCGCCGGCGGGGATGCACAGCAGACACCCGGCCTTCACGCTGGCCACCGCGTCGAATTCTTCGCCCAAGCGGGTAATCAGGTTGGCATCCGATTCGTTGGCCTGGTCAAGCTGCAAGATCGGCAGCGCACCGAGTGCACCGGCCACAGTCGACGTGAGGTTGTTTCCCATGGCGATGTCGCCGATGACCTTGCCCAGCGTGGTATTGCTCCAGCTGCGCTCGCGTTTGGTCTTCAGCCCTTTACGCAGATCTGCCGATCGAGCGCGAATGCTGAGCACATCCGGCGTGCCGGTGTGTTCCGTCTCGTCGACGGTGTAGGTGCCTTTGTCGACCAGGCCAGTGTCGCTCCACCCCAACCATAAACGTAGCACCGCGCCCTTGGGCGGTATCGACAGCAGACCGTCATGGTCGCTCAGCGTAATAGTGAGCTGGTCGGCCTCGACGCCACGGTTGTCTGTGAGCTCGAGGTTCATCAGCCGCGGGCTCACCTTCATGGCGATATCGTTGCCGTCCACCGTGAGACGGAAGGCAGGGACAGGGTAGGCGGCATCCCGAACGAAGCGTTCCGCCGTGTCCACCAGGTAACCGGTGACTTTGGACAGCGCGGCCTCTATCACAACAGCCCCCGCAGAATGCTGAGCCCGGTACTGGTCGCGGCGCCGAGCAGGTCGATACGGTCATCGTCGGTACGCTTGAGCGTAAGGGTGAACTCGATGCGCTGTGGCGTGCCGTCTCTGAAAAATACAGTTTTGGTCTCGCTCAGGCTTTCGATCACCCACAACCCATAAATCCGGCCAGTACCTTCGACCATCGGCCAGGCCTTGCCGGTGTTCGCCATCAAACGCAGAGCGTCCAAGCTGAGCACGCTGCCAGCCAGTTCCGGGAGGATGATGCCGGGGAGGGTGATGGTGTCGTCCCCACGCCCGACAAACTGCAGTGCGGGTGACGCCCCGACGCGGCTGTTGCTGGCATGTCGCCAATTGGTTTGGCGCTGCAGCTCCTGGTAAGCGAGAGTTGATAGGCTGAACACGAACATGCCGAGGCTGAGCATCATGGTGATTAATCCCGGTCCGATAACTTGCTGCGTTGACGGGCGCGTTTCTCGTTTTCAATCTTGTTGAGCATGGCGCGCAGACTTTTCTCCATGGCTTGCATGTCCATGCCAGGGGCCGCTGCGATGGTGATTTGGTAGGTGTCGTGGCTGTCGTAAACCGTCGAAGTGCCCGCGCTACTGATCGGAGGACAATCATCGACCGCTAACGCCGGCATGGCTGTCGCGGTGAGGGCCAGGGTGCCGGCCGCAGTCAGTTGCTTGCCCATGTTTGACAACGCGTTCAGCGGCCCCTTTCGTCCGCCTTCCAGGCCCTTTGTCAGCCCTTCCATGGTGAAACCGCCCAGCTCAGCGAAAACGCGCGACGGGCTGTGAATGCCGAGCTTTTCCTTGAACCATCCAATGCTGGAATCACCGATGGAACTGATAGCACCCTTCACGGCGCCGAGCCCGGCGGTCAAGCCTCTTACCAGACCGTTGACGATCATGCCGCCGAAATCAGTGAATTTGCCGGGCAGCTCCGCGCCGAAGTAATTCATCACACCAGCGAACGCCTGGTAGAACAGCCCGAGCGGGTTGAAGCCAGTGATAAGTTGCAGGATGCCTTTCAGGCCCAGGTCAAAGCTCGCTTTGATTGTGGACCACACATTGACTACGCCGGTCGCGATTGACCCGATGGCGCTTTTGAGAGCGCCAAAGCCAGCGGTCAGACCGTTGACCAGGCCGTTGATGATCATGCCGGCGAACTCTGTGAATTTCCCGGGCAGCTCCACTCCGAAGTAACTCATCACCCCAGCGAAGGCCTGGTAGAACATCCCCAATGGACTGAAGTTGATGATCAGCTGCAGGATGCCCTTCAGGCCCTGGTCAAAGCTGGCTTTGATGGTGGTCCACACGTAGGCTGCGCCGGTTGCGATAGAGCCAATGCTCTGCAGCAGTGTCATGAGCATGTTGCCGACGGCTGCACCGAAGCGCTGGCCCATCGACTGCGCAGCACCGCCAACGTCGTCGACCGGCTTCAATAGGTCGCTGAACCAACTGATCACACCACTGATACCGGAAGAGATCATGTTGAACAGAGGGCGGACGATTCTGCCCAGCAGACGCAGTGCGAAACCGATAACCGGAATGGAGTAGGCCGCTTTGGCCAGGCTGACCAGCAAACCGCCGAACTTGCCGAACCCGGCAAGGACCGGCTGCAGGGTCTCATTGAGCCCCTGCCAGAAGCCGAGGAAGAACCCTTTAATCGGCTTCCAATACTTGTAAATCAGCAACGCGGCGGCGACCAGACCCGCGACAGCGGCGATCAGCCACCCGACCGGGGTTGCCAGGATGGCCGCACCGACCGCGCTGATGGCGCTGCCGAGCATTGGAAACACGCTGACTGCCGCAAGCCGCGCAGAATTGATTAGGGTTGGAATTACACTCACCATGCTGCCGGCGGCGCGACTGACCGTGACCGTCTTCCAGATTCGTCCCATCCGGCCCACCTCTACACCGGCGCCTGCAGCTGCGATGCGGGTTCCGATTAGCTGCGCTTTGATACTGCCCAAGCGAATGCCAAACATCGCCATGCCGTAACGAAGCACCGCGAAGGGGCCGAGCATGCTTGCCATGGTCAAGGCCAGTGTGCCGAATACCACGGCGGCAGCTGCTACAGCCGCCACAACTTTCACCAGGCCTGCGGCCAACTTCGGATTTTCTCTCGCCCAAGTTCCAACCCCGTTGGCAAGCTCGCCCAGGGTGTTGATGAGGCTCTTCAGGTCGGGAGCGACTGCAGCGCCGAACTCGGCCATGGCGTTGGTGAAGCTACCCTCTGCGGCTTCCATGACGTTGGTGAGGGTGCCGAGCTGTTCGTTGACGCGGGTACGCAGGTCGGCCTGGGTTTTCAGCTTCTGTTGCACCTCCCGATAACCGGCCAGCCCCTTGTTCATCATTACGTCGAGCGTGGACATCGTCTCTGCATCGTCCCCGAACAACGTCCGTTTAACTTCCGTACGATCGACATCATTCAGCGCTTTTAGCTTCTCAATTTGCGCATACAAATTTTCCAGGCCGGAAAAATTGCCTTTGTCATCAGTGAATTTGAGCGACATCCCTTTTGTCGCGAGCACTCCATTCGCTTTGTCCACTTTGTCCTGATTCAAACCTGCCTGAAAAATTTTACGGAAAGCATTACCCGCCGAGCTGCCGTCCATGCTGGCCTGGTCCATCATGATGAGCAGCGGTGCGAGTTCTTTGGCCGCGTCGATGCCCGACTTCTTGATGACATCCATGACAGGTGAAATTTTGCTGAAGCCCTGCATCATGTTGCTCGGATCCATACCGGCGTAGAAGCCACGCTGGATGGTGTCCATCAGCCCCATCATGTCTTTTTCAGTGGTTCTGGTGGCGTCCTGCATTTTGGCGGCGAACTCGGCCGCTTCTGTGGCTTCCATCTTCATTTGCACACCGAGATACGCAGCCGCTTCCCCTGTGCCGCCCAAGATGCTCTGCGCACTGATGCCCTGGCGACGAAGCATCGTCATCATGTTCTGGAAGTCTGCCGTGGTACCTGGCAGTCGGTCGCCAAGCTTGGTGGCCAGGTCGGTGATCTTCTGGAAGTCGGCGGAAACCTTCCCGGTGTCGTCCATCATCGACACTTTTAGCTGTGTGGCCGAGTCTTCATTCGGGGCAAAGGCTTTGATTGCCGATACCACAGGGCGGCTGGCGGCATAGCCCGCGCCAAGGCTGGCTGCGCCGGACACAGCAACACTGCCAGCCAGGCTCTGGGTTTTATCGTAGGTGGCGCGGGCCTTCGCCAAGCTATCCTGCTTGCGCTTCAACGCATCCAGTTGGTCCATCTGCAACTTCATGGCCTGGGTGGCGGTGTCGATATCGCGCTTGAGCTTCAGCTCGTGCGCGCCCAGGGCATTGGTGTTTATGCCGGCGTTTTTGAGCTGCTCGCCGAGGTTGGCAAGCTTTACCTGCTGCTGGCCGTACTGCTCGCCCAAGCGTTTCGACTCGGCGGTGTGCTGTTTCAGCAGCGCGAGCTGGTCCTTGAACGGGCTTTCCAGGCGGCGGATCTCGTCGCGCAGACTGGCATGGCCCGCACGACTGGTGCGCAACTGCGCGTTGTTGAGTGTGAACCGGTCAGCCAGGGCCTTTTCCTTGGCTGCGAGCTGGTCCAGCTGGGTCTTGCGCTCCCGCTGTGCGGCCGTGAGGCGGGTGTATTCGTCGTGCTGCGCTCGGGTCAGGGCATTGCCCTTTTGCATCACGGTATTGAGGGCAGCGATCTGGCTGGCTGATTGGCGATGTTCGTCGCTCATCAACCCCAGGGCGTTGCGTGTTCCGGTGAGTTCGCGCTTGAGGTCGGTCTGACTCGTTTTGAGCGCGTCGACCTTCTGCCGGGACTTGTCGAACAGCGCCTGAGTCGGAGCGAGCTGCTGCCGGACTTTGGCCGTTTCGCGGGCGAGTTCGCCTACCTTGGTGTTGTTGGCGGCGAGCGCCTCGGATGTCGCGCGTGTTGCGGCCTGCAGTTCACGCCATGCGCCGACGTCGCGTTGCTGGGTGTTGAGTTCTTTCAGGCGGTCGCGAGCGGCTTTGAGGGCGCGGGCGGTTTCCTTGCTACCGCCCGTGATTTTGTTCAGCGGACCTGTGGCTTTGTCGATGGCGCTGAGCAGCACCTGAAGTCTCAGATCATTCGCCATCGTTGGAACTCCGCACCCTGGCGCGCTCGCGCCAGTCCATCAGGTCTTGCAGGCCCAACTGATCCATATCAGCCGGCGCCCAGTGAAAAACCACGGCCAGATCGGCCATGGCGTCTTCTACGCGACGAGGGATGCATCCGTCTTCGCCGACTTCTGCAACAAAAAACCAGAGATTTTGCTGCTCAGGGCCAGCAGGTCGGCTGGGTCCATTCCGGCGACTTCGATGGCGGTGAGGCTCGGAGAGCTGATGCGCGGCAGAACCTTGATCAGACTGCCGACGTCCATCTGCAGCAGCTCCACCAGGCTCACGCCGCGCAATTCGCCGGAGTTTGGCTTGCGCAGGGTGATGGTCTCGATGCTGGTGGTGCCGCGACGGATCGGTGTGTCGAGGGTGACGGTGTTGTCGTCGGCCAGCTGCTGCACGTCGGGCTGTTCGGTAGTTTCGTTCTTCATTGGATTTGCTCCTGGTGATTAAAGGGTGCGGCTTGATCAAGGGGGGGCGGGTCAGATGCCCATGGCGGTGCGATGCTTTTCCAGCATGTCCACACCGTTGACCTTCTCGACAAAGTTGAGCAGGTCGATTTCGATAATTTCTTCGCCATCCACGGTCAGCTTGTAGTAGCTGCAGGTGGTGGTCATGGAGTGCTCAGTGTCTTCACCGGGCTGGGCGTCACCCATCTCGATGGTTTCGTGTCGACCGCGCACGACCACTTCCACGTTGCTGACTTCGCCCGTGTCGTCCTGCTGATACGGGCCAGAGAATCGCAGGGCCACGCTGGAGGCGTTGACCGCGCCGAACTGGCGCAGAGAGATCAGATCGAGGCCGCCGGTCTTCCATTCGAACTGGATGCCGTCGTCGGACATGCCCAGGTCAGCTTTGACCGGGCCATTCATGCCGCCGCCGCGATAGCCTTCCATCTTGCGGCCGAGGGAGGGCAGGGTGAGGGACTTCACTAAGCCGAGGTAGCTGTTGCCGTCATTGAACAGGTTGAGGTTTTTGAGTTTGCGAGGCATTGCCATGGCGGTGTTCTCCGGGATACGGGGTCAGGGTGAACTCCCCTTGCGGGGAGGCCCGGTTTAGCTGTTGATGCCTTTGGCGAAGTCGATCAGGTAACGGTCGGTGATTCGCTGGCGGAAGGTGAGGTCTTCAAGCGGGGGCACAGGGGTGTAGTCGTAATCGACCCACAGTTTGCCGGCCTTGAGGGTGTCCTTGGTGTTGACGTCGTCGGGATACCAGCAGCTGCCGCCGATCAGATAGCCCTGGGACTTCAGCTCGCGCATTTTGGCGTTCACGCCTTCGACCAGGTCGCGTACCAGGGAGGCGTGCATAGGCCTGTCGATAGCCCACATGTGCGCTTCGCCCATGGTGTCGGCGATGATTTGCGCGGTGCGGGTGTAGTTTTCGAAGGCGAACAACGGGTCATCGCTGCAGGTGCGGCTACCCCAGAAGCGGAAGCCGTTGGCGTTGATCAGGGTGGTGACGTCGTTGCTGTTCAGGTAGTTGGCGTCCGTGGCCGGGTTTTGCAGATCCCAGAACACGTCGGCGCTGATACCGGTCACGCCGCTGACGGCCACGTTGGACAGGGTTTTATGCCAGCCTGTCTCCTGATCGATCTTGGCGCGCAGGCCAAGCGCACGGGCCACAGCCGAGGCGGTGGTGGTCTTGTTGGCGACGGTGTCCCAGTTCTGGAAGTCCGGCCAAATCACCATCATTTCGCGGGCGCCGAAGTTCGCGCGGTAAGCGACCACCTCTTCCTTGGTCTTGCAGCCCCAGGCGCTGACGTAGGCAAAGGCCCGAAGGTCTTTGGCGATGGCGCCGAGTGCGGTGGCCACCGGCAAACTGTCCAGGCCAGGCACGCCGAGGATGCGCGGGGCCATGCCCACGCGAGACTTGGAGGCGAGCAGGGCTTTCATGCCGGTGTACTGGCCGGTCGGTGTGGTGCCGCCGATCAGGGCGCTGGTAGTGGCCGCTTCGTCGGCACCTTCTTTGACCCGCACGACGATGACATAGGGCTTGGTCTGGTCGGCGATGCCTTGCAGGCTCGCGGCCAGGGTGCCCTTTACGCCGGCTTTGCCGACGGCAGTCTGCACGTTGGTGATAAGGACGGGCGTGTCCAGAGGGAAAACGAGTGGGTCCGCATCTTCAGCCGTGCAAACCATGCCGATAACTGCGGTGGGAATAGTGCGAATGGGGCGGGTGCCGTCGTTGAGTTCGATGACCCGCACGCCGTGGAGATAATCGGCCATGGGTTGGTGCCTGCGCTGTGATGGAATGACAGTGCAGAGGTTGCCGCGCGCGCGCCGGCTGGGCGAGCGCGGCACCTTGTAGGGGCCGCGTTTACAGGGGGAGTGTTATCGAGCCTGGTCTTTGATCCAGGCTGGCGGCACTGGACGTTTGCTGATATCGGGGAAGCTGTCCGATTGAGGCCAGTCGCGCAGCAGCTGCATGTAGCTCAGCAATTCAGCGTATTGCTCGGTAGTGAGCGTTGTGTCGGCGCCCATCTCCGCCTGATCACGGTGGCGATCTCGCAGCCAGGCGAGGTCTAGTAGTTCTGAGTCTCGCCAGCGCCGCTCTTCATTGGCCGCTTCTTCAACAGTCGATTTAGGTAGCGTCTGCCCGCCATCGGCAACCCATTCTAAGTAGGACACCCAGTCCTTGTTGCCCATGTCGTCCGGGACAAACACCAGGTCTGTCATTCGCTGAACGCCGGCTACCGTAAATTTGTACGCAAGATCATTCATTGTCATTACCTCAAAGTTCCGCGTCGGCGGTCCACTCGATCTGAAGGGTGAAGCCGGGAACAGAGCCGCTTGGCGGCACGCAAGACAATGCGAAGCCTGTGGCCCATAAGCTCTGGATATTGGTCTGCGTGCAGGGCCTGCCGAGCGATTGCGCCCACACTTCAGAGGTCTGCTCACCAGGGGAAAACAATCTCAGCGTAGGCACAACGCGTTTCACTTCCCGGAAGTCCATACGCAAAGCCGACTGTGAGGCCTGCGCTGCTGCGGATTGCGTGAAGCTGGCGATACAGGTGGACGGCCCGTTGTTCGACTTAAGAGGGTGATCCTGCAGGAATGACTTTTCGAAGTATCGCAGGCATGCGCGGTACTCCTCCTGGTGCGTCCTGTAATCGTACGGCGTCGCCACGCTGCCAGGCTCGATCTGAACGTTGGTAATGTCCGTGTAGTGGGCACCAGTCCCCCAGCTGGCAAAGATAACTTCCAGGAAGTCGTTGGCGACGCCTTTGTTCTTGTTCACCACCCCACCCAGATCGAGGGTGACGACGTACTTTTTGTATACCGTTGTCAGCTCCACCGAGGTGCCCACATCCACGTTCGGCTCGGTTGAATTCACCCCAAAATTTTGACGAAGAATCACTGCGCACGTATGTGGAACGCTGGTTTTCATATAGAACGAGACGGTCACCTTCCCGCCAGCCAGCGTTTCGACGTTCTCGATGCGCTGACTCAGGTTCCAGCCCTGGCCTTCACCCTGGCGCGAAAGTCTCAGGGCAAATTTTGCCTCGTTGATATTGGCGTCCTGCTCGAGCGGCAGTTGGCTCCAGTTGCATGTGGCGTTTTTCGGGCTGTAAATCATCCAGCGGTCCGGGCCGAACGTGCTTTCGGGGTCGCCGTTGGCTTTTCCGACGACGCCTGACTTGCCCCGCTGCCAAATCTGGAATGCACCGTTGATCAACCGGTTCTTGCGGAATACGTGCACCGGGAACTGCTGGAGTGGGCTCTCGATCTGATTGCGTACTGTCTCGGTGTTCGACACCCGCTTCGATCGGTCATTAACCGGTGGGGTCGGGGCGTTCTGCCCACCTGCCCATTGAAACGAAAGAGGCGTGGTGCCGAACACAATCGGCGCGTCAGTGATCAACTGCCAGAGCGTGTCGCCATTGGCGGCGCCGCGCTCAACGTGAATCAACAAACCGGGCGTCACCTCCGCGCCGATATCGGCATCAGCAGTACGGGTCCAGATTTCGGCGGTGGTGAGGTATAAGCCATTGTCTTTGCCCTGCGCCTGGTCTTTCACCAGCACCCGCGAACCCACCGGCACTGCCACGCCGTCGATGGTCTGCGCACCGGCCAGGACTACTGGGCCGGTGGTCGCTACCAGCACCGACTGCTTCACATCCTGCTGATTGATGGCGTCAGTGATGGAGTCCGTCACGAACTTGCGAGTGGCGAGCACCACTGCCGGATCAATCATCAGCACCACGTTTGCCGCGCTGGAAACGATGAAGTTCATGCGCACAACTTGTGTGCGGCCCGAGCCTTGGGACATCAGCGGCTTGTAGCTGGGGGCGCAGTTCGCCACAGCGACCAGATCGCCGTCACCGTCGTACAGTCCAATCTCCCGAATCCACCACCCGCCCTCGTCGGCCGGAATGATCTGTTCGGCGATGAGGATGTTGGCGTTGGCAGGATCGATCGACAGTTTGTTCAACTGCCGACGGCGGCGCTCGTTGATCAACTTCTTTTGGTTACGGTCGGGAATCGGATCGGTGCCATTCGCATCACCCACGCCCATTTCGGTGAGTTTCCAGGGGATGCCCAGCGCGTCCGCGTTGGCCTGCTTGGCTTCACCGACAGCGGTGAGAATCGCAAAGAACTGAGAGTTGGGATCAATCATGGGTAGATGTCCAGTGTGTCGATGGAGTGTTCCCGGCCAGCGGCGCCTATGTAGCACTTGAGGTTGATAACCCCCGGTACTGGCGGGTAAATGTCGAGGGTGTCGATGGTGTGTTCGCGCCCAGGTGCGCCGATTACGCCTGTGGTAACGATGTCTCGGAGGACCGGCGGATAAACGTCGATTTCATCGCCGTCGTATGTGCTCGCGAAAATGTTGATGCCACCGGTGGTTTCAAGACTGATAGCCAGGCCAGTCAGGTGGCGCGTAACGGGCCTCGCGTCGTCGATCAGCCAGGTCAGCTCCTGATACATCTCCTCGGTGATGCCGGTTTCCAGCACGCCCACCTTGATGGCAAACGTGCCCGGTACGCCGTTCGGCGTGGTTTGCCACCACTCCAGCACTTCAATCAGGTAACCGAGCGGTTCCACAACGCGGCGCAAAGCGCCGATGGTGCCTTTGCGCGAGTGGACGTAGTGTGATGAACGGATAGCTGCGCGTTTCGCTGCTTCGGTCCACTTGCTGTCCCAGCGATCAACCGAGAAAGCCCAGGCCAGATAGGGCAACAGGTCGACGGGGCATTCGTCCGGGTTGCAGAGCTGTCGCAAAGGAATAGGGACGCGCTGGATCTGCGCGAGCGCCTGCGCCGCCTGACGTTCCAGCGGCGTAGCGTTTCCCGGTAGCAGCTGCTGCACAGCCATCACTCAACGCCTCGGCTTAATGTGATGCCGGTGCAATAGGGCGCTTGAGCCTTGTTCGCGACGATGTCTACCCAGTCTTCCAGTTCGACTTTGCGCACACCTTCGACGTGGAGCGCAGCATGGAGGGCCGATTCCGAGACCTCCATGCCCAGGCGCCGCCGTTGATGAACGTAGGCCAGCAGCCGCTGTTCTGCAGCAGCCAGGATAGGTTCAGACTCGGGGCCGCTCGACAGCAAATAGAGCTTGGCGTTGACCTGGTAATTCAGGATCTGCGCACCCTGGACAGTGAGACGGTCGGCCACCGGCCGGCGGTCATCGTCGCTCAGGTAAGCGTTGACGACGGCAAGCAGCTCGGGGGGCGCCGTGCCATCGCCCAGCAATGACTGAACCGTGACCACGGCGACGGCAGGCGAGGGGCTTTCGGCGGTGGCGTCGGCTACCCGGCCGTCCGCTGCCCTGGCGTGGAAGATGTAGCTGTTGCGCGGGCCTGCGGTACTCAAGCCTTCCCAGGCCATCTGCGCACGTTCGCGCAGGCTGTCATCGCTTTCCATCAACGTAGGGATGGGCGGCACGGCATTGGCTTTGCCTTGCTGAATCACCAGGCGCTTGACGTTGAAGTTGCCGGCCAGCTGTTCCAGGTCAGTGCCACGCGCGGTGGCAAGCAGGTTGGCAAGCGATGCTTCGTTGACTCGCTGACGCCATACGGTCTCGCGGTAGGTGTTTTCCTGCAGCAGCTTGGTGAGCGGCTCCGACTCTATCTCCAGGCGTGCCGCGATCTGGGGCTGCTCGTCGGCCGGCCAGAGGCTGATCATGTACGCCTTTCGCTCGGCCAGGATCTGTTCGAAGTCGATCTGCTCGACGATCTGCGGCGGCGGCAGCTGGCTGAGGTCGATGGCGGCGAAACTGTTCATACACTGCCTCCCAGCTGCAGCGGCACGCTGAGGCTCAATGGCTCATTGGTATCCACCACAGTGCCCTCCAGATCGATCGAAGCCTGGCCCTGCATGTTTGCTCCCGCGAACTGCACACGGCTCAGGCTGATGCGGGTTTCCCAGCGCATAAGGGCCATGACCGTGGCTGCATAAACGCGCAGACGGTTGACGTCGTTGAAGGGGTGATCTACCAGCTCGGGCACCAAGCTGCCGTATTCGCGGCGCATTACACGCGTGCCAATGCGGGTGGTCAGGATGTCGGTGATCGCCTGACTGATGTGCTCGCGCTCGCTGATGGCGCCGCCGGTATGTCGGTTCATGATGGGATGGGCACCCCGGACTGATCGCTGCCTTGCTTAACGCCATAGGTCAGGTGATTGACCAGACTCACCTTTGCCGCGACGACGTCTTCAGAAACGTCGACTCGGCCGGTGACGATCTGATTCCCGGTTTGGATGTAGTCGCCCTGGTGCGTGATGTCGCCGACCAGGTTGATGCCGCCGGTGCAGATTAGATTGGTGGTGCCACCGTCTGCCAGTGTGGCGTTGAGGTGGTGGGCCACGCTGTCGTACTCGATCACCGTGCCGTCCGCGTAGGTACGACGGTGCAGGCCTGGGCGGTTGCCGTTGGCGGGGATGTGGTCACTGAATACGCCTGTCACGGCTATCCCATTGGCGAGCTGGCCGGATGGGCTGACCAGCATCACTTGCTCCCCGATGGTGGGCGGGTCCCACTCGCGATCAGCCCCGGCGCGCAAAGCGAGCCAAGGAAGCCAGGCGGTGGTCAGCTTTCCGGTTGTTACCTGCACGCGCGGCGGCTCCATCTGGACGGCGGCGATGACGCCGAAGCGGATGAGGTTTTCGAGCAGGCGGGCGAGGGCGGCTAAGTCGTTCATGGCGCCGATGGTGGCGCCACGCGCGTGCGGGCGCAGCTTCGGCGCCTTGTAGGAAGGGGGCTTACAGTGTCAGGTGGGCCAATAAGCTGTCGCGTATCAAATCGAGGTCTTCATCCGTAAAGCCCAATACTTCACGCTGTTCATAGCGCACTTCGGGCGCGTCTCGCTCCGCGCGGTCCTTCAATCCGAACTGGTGAACCCTGGCGATGCGGGAGATCCGCCCGGTAAATCCCACCGTCACGGCGTTGCTATCGCCTCGGGCCTTCATATAGGTCGCGGTACGCAGCTTTTTGAACATCTCAACCTTACGCCGAATGCGGCCTTGCTTGCCGCGCAAGTCCCGTTTTTTCCGTGGTGCGAACTTGCTGCCATCCGGGTTTTGCTGTGTCAGTACGCGCTTTTGTTGGCTGCGCCGCAGTTCCTGGCCGATGGAGCGGGCGAGTTGATTGCGGGCTGCTGGCTGCAGTTGCTCCAGCAGCCCGGACGCCCAGGTCTCCAGCGCCTCAAGCTTATTTGTCATCGGGAACCATCCATTCGCTGGCGTTGCCTTCGGAGCCTGGTACCCACTTCGGATCGAGGTAGCCCGCTACACGTTGCGGCTCGCCGGCATGTTTAACGGTGGTATTGCCTTCAGCGTCTTTGCCCACCACCACGCGTTCCGTCAGACGCAATGTAAGGCCCAGATCTACTTTTTCTTTATCAAGGATGTCGGCTTCGAACTGAATACCGGTCTGCATTTTTTCGTAGTTTTCCAGCAGCTCAGGTTGGTTGATGCTGATCCACCCCAGTACGGGCAGCATCACGCTGTCAGGGTGACCCGCGAAGGCGGTAAGGATGATCTGCAGATCGTAGCTGTACTCAAAAGAAAGGGTTGCGGCAGCGGTGCAGCGCACCTTGCCGTTGTCGATGAAAATCAGCAACAGGTCAGGGTTGTGCTGCAAGTCGGCAACGGTGGCCAGCAGGTGGGCGCGCAGGCTTTCGGGCTTGTTCATGGGTGGGCCTGCTGGTGTTCGTAGACCATGTCGACCTGTGCTGCGCAATCGGCCCAGGCGGCTTCGGCGCGGTCTTCGTCGTTGAGTAGGTCGCCGTTATTGGCTGGGCTTGTCGCCGGCAGCTGGCACGGCACCACGGCCGGACAGCCAGTCACGGTAAGCTGCGGCGCCGGTGAGGGCGGGGCGTTCACGCAGCCGGCGAGCAGCGTCAGGCAAAGGCCGAGCAGCCCAGTCGCGTAGTTCGTCGTTTTCACGTTTGAGTTCCTCTATGGTTCGTGCGCGCTTTGCCAGGGCCTGGCGCAGTTGATCCTGCTGGGCGCGCAGAGCGGACTGGCTTTCGCGCTCCTGCTGCAGGGTGGTGGCGAGAGTGTTGACGGTCGCCAGGTTGCGGTTCGCGTCTTCGCGGGCCGTTTTGGCGGCGTCATTCGCCCGTGCGGCTTTGCCCTCGGCGGCGTCTATGCGCTGTTGCTGGCCCCAGATCAGCAGCGCCAGGGCGCCGAGCAGCGCGATGCCGTACAGAGCCTGGCGCAGGGTGCTCAAGCGCGGTACCAGCCATGTTTGTTCATGGCAGCGGTGTCGAGCTGTTTAATCGGGCCGCGCACGATTACCGCCCTTGCGTTGTTCATCAGCTGGATGCACTCGGCTAGCCGCACCATGTCTTCCTGTTCGGTCGATTCCGGTACCACCAAAAGGTCACCGTCCTGCACTCTCAGTTTTTGAACCGCTTCGAAGTCGATCATGCCGCCACTCCTTTCCCGCACTCGCAGCTGGCGTGCCGCTCATAGGCTCGCTGAAGCTTGGTGTCGTAGAGATTGCGCAGATAGTCCGGCCCGTTGTAGAGCCGAGCAAACTCGGCCCATTTGCGGGCCTTCAAGGCCTTGTGCAGCACCGGGTCCGTCTCGATGAAGCGGGTGAAGGCGTCGAATTGCTGCGATTCGCCGCCGCTCATTGCCGCCACGAAGTCCTGCACGCTGGCGTAGCCAAGACGTTGCCAGTGGTAGCCCATGATTTGAAAGGCGCCCCAGGACGCCGATTCCAGTGCGGCCGTGTCGTCGATCTGTCGGGCCATGGCCAGGCGTTGGTGCTCGGCGGTACCGCCGATGTAACCACCGGCCTTCGGGTTGACCAGGGCGGGATTGGTCGCGGCGAGTTCATCGGCATGGCGCTTGACTTCCGCCGGATCGTCGCCAGGGTGTCGAACCTTCGCGAGCTGTCGGTACATGATGTGTCGTTCGAACAGGATCACCGGCTTACCGTTTTCCAGGAAGCCTCTGCCTTTCGATTCCACTTCGTTGACGGCGTAGATAGTCGCCAGTGGCACGCCGAGGCGTTCAGCAGCGGTTACCAGGTCGTGGTTGCGCAGCAGTTGGGCACAGTCGCCGCCTGCCAGGCTGGATTGGGTCTTGGTACCGGCAACGCCATCGGCTACCAAACCAACTTTCAACTGGTACGCGCGTACGGCGATCTCGGTGGCGTCACCGTAGTGACCGTCCGGCACCAGGTTGGCACCGTACCTGTTGAGGTTCTTTTGCAGAATAAGCACCGCCTGCGAGCGGTCGCCGTGGCGAAGGGTGGTGGTCATGCACTGGGCCTCAACAGGGCGGCGACGTTGCCGCGTGAACGGAAAATCAGGATGCAGAGCAGCACGATGGCTGCGGCCTGGCCGAAGCTCGTCGGCTGACGGTCCAGTAGGATTTCCAGACCGCAGATGCAGAGCACTCCGCCAAATAGGCTTGCCAGAAGGGAGATGCTGCGCCGGTACCGCGCATCCCCTCGGGTGTAACAGGCCAGGCGCAGAGCGCTCAGCAAGTAGGCGATTGCCGCGATCAACTGCACGGCCAGTTCGATGTTCGGCATATCAGGTGCCCCCTCGGATGCGACGCCAGATGTCCCAGATATCCGCCTTTTCCACCCACACCATCAGTTTGATGCTGATCGGGATGACCACCAGGGCACAGAGGAAAGCGCTACCGCCGCTGGTGATGAACGGGATTGCTTGCAAGGCCATGGGTGCGAACAGGTAGCCCACCCCGGCCGATAGGAACAGAGAGCCCAGGCGCTGCCAGACCTTGAGGTCGCGCTTGGTGCTGGTGACCAGCCAAGCGCCGAGGATGGCGCCGAATAGCGCCCCGTCGTCGATGACTGGCGTAACGCTCGCCAAGCCCAAGCCAATGAGCAGGCCGGACACAACGCTGGAAGTCGGATCAGCCATGGTGTGGGTTTCCTTGGTAGCAGTGGGTCAGTCCCATAGGTTCACCATCTGCCGTTGTGGCGCGCTGGTCTGGGCTTCGGGCATGTTGATAACGAGGCCTTGTGGCAGGACGGGGCCGTGGTCGGCCAGGCCGGGGTTCGCCTGCAGCACCGCTTCGGTGACGCCCGCGGTTCGGCCGTAATACCGCCAGCACAGGGCGTCGACGGTGTCGTTTTGATTGGCGCGGACGGCGACCGCCATCAGATCAGCTCCACGGTGGTGCGGCTTTTTTCGAGAAAGTCACGCACCGCCCAACGCAGATCGCGGCGGTAGTCATCAATGGTAGGTGCGACCTCTTCGGCCTTGTTGTTGCCGGTGTTGGTGGCGCTGTAGTCGCGAAAGCG
The DNA here is from genome assembly GCF_016613265.1 of Pseudomonas sp. MF6751. Lineage (NCBI taxonomy): Bacteria > Pseudomonadati > Pseudomonadota > Gammaproteobacteria > Pseudomonadales > Pseudomonadaceae > Pseudomonas > Pseudomonas sp. MF6751. The sequence goes on along the minus strand of NZ_JAENSV010000010.1, from coordinate 99,890 downwards.
TTCGCAGACCTCGGCGCCGGTACCGGCCTCGATCGCGCGGCGGTAGAGGTGTGCCTTTACCGATACGTCTTTGATCCGATCACCTGGTACAGCGTCCAACGTGGCGTAACCAGCTGCCTGTTGAGCTGCTCGCCAGTCACTCAGCTCGCGGTTGAGGTTGATAGCGGCAGAGATCACGGCGGTTTCCAAGCGGGCCGGGGTGACGCTGGAGTCGATGCGCAGGGTGGCGCGCAGGCTATCCAGGTCAATCGACGGCCAGAACGGGTCGGTGTTGATGTGGCCGCTGGCGACGGTGCCGCTGGCTACAAATGCGCTCATGAGACTGCACTCAAAAAAAGATCGCCGGTGGTCGGGGCTTCACGTTCAGGAGGAGCGGCCTGGCCGATCCGCCCCGAGCCGGCGGGGTGCGTGGGGACGCTCAGTTAGCTGCTGGAGCAGCGTATTTTTTGAGGAGACGCTCGACGCGCTCCAAATCCTTCTTGCCACCGCAGTTGGTGTTCAGCTCGATGGCCCGAGACAGATATTTTTTCGAGGACTCCAGGTGACACAGGGCGGCCACCTTGCTTTCCGACGTGTCGTCGTCCGAAACCATCTCCGCGAAAGCCTTGCCCAGGGCCAGATGCAGCTTGGCTTTAGCCTGGTCGGGCATGTCTTCTTCACCCGCGATTTGCTCAGTGCGCAGCAGCAGATCCACGTCGAACGTGCCACCGGCCTTCTGCGCCTTCAGGGCGACTTCGGCAATTTCTTCGGCAACGATGGTGCCTGTAGTGCGTTCGAAGCGGTCAGGCATGAGCAATGCGTGCTGAATGACGTACTCGGCAATGTCGAGGGCGCCGGCAAAGTCGCCGGCATCCATTCGCCAAACCATCAAAGTGGTTAGCACCTGGTCCTGCGCGCCTTTGCCGCCTGCCAGAACGCCTTCCACGTATGGGACGTATTCGGGCAGCAGTTGCTTTTTCAGCTCTGCTTTGCCCTCGGTGGACTGCACCTGTTTCAGGCGCAAGTAGTCCTGCTGGAGCTTCGCCAGGTGCAGTTCGTAAACAGTGGAACCTTCCATGGTCATGGCTGGGCCGGCCACAGCAGCCGCTGCAACGGCGGCTGTGACGCGCTGGAAGTGACGACGGCAAGGGTTGGTCATGGTTGCTCGCCTTAGCTCAGGGTGATGTTTTCGGCCATGGCAGCGCAGCCAAGGTCTTCGATCACGTAGGCTTCATTGACCGACTCGTAGTTTTCAATACGGTCGCGTTTGGCGTTATCCACCACCGTGCGGCGGCGGGTGCCTTCCTGCCAGTAGATCGACAGGTTGTCGAGGCGGGTAACCAGCAGACCGTTCGGCGGGAAGTGAGGCACTCGCACCGCCGGCAGGTTGCCGATGCGCTTCTGGCTGGTGACGATATCGGCCGCAAGCATTTCGGTCGGCGCTTGGGTTTTGTTGATGATCGGAAAGTACTTGTCGGCCAGCAGCTGGCGACCGCAAATCACCACCAGGTCAGTGTCTTCCTGGTACCAAGGCTCGATGAACTCGTTGACCATGCTCGCGACCAGGGCGTCGATGTTTTCGAAGTCTTTGCCCGCGCCGATCTGGATCTTGCCGCTGCCGTCGACCACTTCTTTCATAACGCGCGCAGGGTTCTCCAAGCGCATCTTTTGCAGCCATCCGACGTTAACGTCCTGCAGCAGCTTGTTGATGTCCGGTTTAGAGGTCGCCGCACGGCTGGTACCGTTCCAGCCAATCATGATCCGGTTGAGCGCCTGGGCCCGGATGATGGCGTCACGGATACGCGCCTGGAAGTCTTTGAACTTAGCCCATTGATCCAGCTTCTGGTAACGCAGGCCCGTATCGAAGTTGGTTTGGGTGCAGGTGTAGCTACGGTTGTCGAGGCCGGTAGGGTCGCGTGGCTCGCGGTCTTGCTGGGTGGTATCGGTGGTGCCGGCAATAGTACCGTCGATACCGATGCCGATTTTTTCGCCCGACTGCTCAGCCACGCCGTAGACGTTGATCGAGCTGAGAAACGCGCTCGACTCCTGCATCCGGGTTTCCAACGTCTGTGCAACGGATGGAGCAGCTGTGAATTTGGTGGTGACGTCGCTCACACCGTGCAATTGGGCGAGTTGTTGCAGGTAAGCGTTGAAAAGAACGCGAGTATCGTTACGCATGGTGTTCTCCGGTGTTCCTTGGCTGGGTGTTGTCCGTGATCTGGATTAGCAGTCGGTGACGAGTGCGCCGTCACCGCCCGTAGCCGGCGGGCGAACGGAGTACTGCGGTTTCTGGCCGGTGGTGTCCGGGGTTTTTTCGAGCTGTTGAACCAACGCAGTGAAGTCGGCAGACAGCTTTTCGTGAGCGGTCTGCAGCTTTTCGCGGGCGGTTTTTTCGGCGGTAAAGGCTTCGCCCTGACCGGCCACATGCTCGGCCATGGCTTCAACGGCCTCGCCGAGTTCAGTGAATAGAGCGGCGTCCTTGCCTTCCTTGTCCTTGCTCTTGCCGAGTAGGTCGAGGACGCGGCTAAACAGGCCTGCGACTTTGCCGCTTTCGTCCTCAACTTCTTCGAATTCAAGTTCAATCTCGACGACCTCTGAAAAGAGGTTGCCGGGATCGCGTTTGCGACTGGTCAGCGGGTTCATGTCCGGGTGCTGGGCGCTGAACGTCAGCATCTCAGTGCCCAAGCTGGCCGGGGTATCGGTAACGGCGATACCGTCCAAATAGGCGCGGCCGGTGTCGGCGAATTTCGGCCGAATCTCGATGCTGGTGTACAGCTTCTGCCGTGCTTTGTTCATGGCGATCAGGTCGGAGGTCGGTTCGATTTGCGCGAACAAGGCCAATTTCTTGGCCCCGGCAATCTCGACCTCTTCCGTCTTCAGTGCGACAACATCGCCGTAAGCGCGGAAAGGGCTATCCGGCAGCAAGCTGCGCATGTGCTCAATCCAAACCCGCGCACCGTAGGTGTTCTGGCTGTAGGTTTCGGCAGCGTCGACCAGCCATTGGCGCTCGATCTGGCGACCATCGGTGGTGGCGCCTTCAACGGCGACGCGGAAGAACTTGGAGCGTTGTTTCTTGGCTGGGTTGTCGGTTTTGCCGGCCATGCGTGAATCCCTCAGTGCGGTGGCAGTCTGCCTTGGCGATGAGCGCATGTTGTTGAGCGCGGGCGCGACGGGCAACGAGGCGCTGTTGTAGATCGTTGATCTACAAGGGGCGGAGGGGGAACTGTTCGCGCGCGGGCGGCAGCATCTGCGCCATGAATGCCATCGTCGAACTACCTACCGATCACCGCCGCCACGCCAAGCACCTGTATTGGCAGGGCTATCGCGTGTGCGAGATAGCTGAGCTGATCGGGGAGAAGGAAAAAACGCTGCACAGCTGGAAGGCCCGGGACGAATGGGACCGCGCGACACCGCTAGAGCGTATCCAGGCGGCGACCGAAGCCCGCTTGGTTCAACTGATCCTGAAAGACCCGAAGTCAGGGTCCGACTACAAGGAAATTGACCTCTTGCACCGCCAGCTGGAGCGGCAAGCCCGTATCCAGCGCTTCAACGACGGCGGTACCGAAACCGAGTTGAATCCGAACTTGGCGAAGCGCAACGAGGGACCGAAAAAAGCACCGAAACGCAACGAGTTCGACGAAGAACACATTGAAAAACTGACGGAAGCGTTCATCGACGGCTGTTTCGGCTACCAGTTGGATTGGTACAAAGCCGGCAATCAGCGAACCCGCGCAATCCTCAAGTCACGGCAGATCGGCGCGACTTACTATTTCGCCCGTGAAGCGCTGATCGATGCGCTGACGACAGGCCGTAACCAGATTTTCCTGTCGGCCTCAAAAAATCAGGCACACATTTTCAAGGCCTACATTCAGGCCTTTGCCCGTGAGGTAGTCGGCGTTGAGCTGACGGGAGATCCCATCATTCTGGGCAATGGCGCCGAGCTGCACTTCTTGGGTACCAACGCCCGGACGGCCCAGGGCTATCACGGCAACTTCTACTTCGACGAGTTTTTCTGGACGTTCAAGTTCAAGGAACTGAACAAGGTCGCCAGTGGCATGGCGATGCAGAAGCAATACCGCCGAACGTACTTTTCGACGCCTTCCAGCATGGCCCATGAGGCCTATACGTTCTGGACCGGTGAGCGGTTCAACAAAGGCAAGCCGGCGGCGCAACGGGTCAAAATCGACGTCTCTCATGATGTCCTGCAGCAGGGCCGACTCTGTGAAGACCGGGTATGGCGACAGATCGTCACCATCCTGGACGCGGAGGACCGTGGCTGCGACTTGTTCGACCTGGACGAACTGCGCCAGGAATACGATGCCGAGGCTTTCCAGAACCTGCTGATGTGCCAGTTCATCGACGACGGGGCCAGTATTTTCCCGCTTGCGATGCTGCAGCCTTGCATGGTGGACAGTTGGGATCTTTGGGCCGAGGACTACAAACCATTTGCAGCGCGTCCTTTTGGGGATCGCCAGGTCTGGGTTGGCTATGACCCGGCCGAGAACGGTGACAGCGCCGCACTGGTGGTAATCGCTCCACCAACGGTTCCCGGCGGCAAGTTCCGAATTTTGGAGAGGCACCAGTTTCGAGGGATGGACTTTGCCGCCCAGGCAGAGTCCATCCGCCAGGTCACCAGGCGTTACTGGGTGACCTACATCGGTATTGACATCACGGGTATGGGGTCCGGCGTGGCGCAGCTGGTGAAGCAGTTCTTCCCGAACATCACCACGTTCAGCTACTCGCCCGAAGTCAAAACGCGCCTGGTGTTGAAGGCGTACGACGTCATCAAGAACGGCCGTCTGGAGTTTGATGCCGGTTGGACGGATATGGCGCAGTCGTTGATGGCTATCCGCAAAACAGTCACCGCCTCCGGGCGCCAGTTCACTTATACGGCCGGTCGCACCGACGAGACAGGCCATGCCGACTTGGCGTGGGCGACCTTCCACGCCCTGCACAACGAGCCTCTTGAAGGGCAGACCACGGCGAATACCGGATTTATGGAGTCCTACTGATGAGCAGACGTAAGCGCGCAACCCAACTAACCACCGTTCTGCCAGCCGTAGAGGGGGAAGTACTCCCTCCCGAATCCGGGCCGGTCGAGGCTTTCACCTTTGGTGATCCAGCGCCTGTGCTCGATAGCAGGGAGATCCTCGACTATCTGGAGTGCTGGGCCAATGGCCGTTGGTTCGAAACACCGATGTCGATGGACGGCCTGGCCAAAACGACTCGCGCGAGTGTGTACCTGCAGTCCGGTCTTAACTTCAAGCGCAACATGCTGGCCCGCACATTCGTTCCTCACCGGCTGCTGAGCCGTCAGGCCTTTGAGCAGTTCGCCCTGGACTGGCTCTGGTGCGGTAACTGCTACCTGGAAAAGCGCAACAACATGCTGCGCAACACCATGGGCTTGCTTCCACCTTTGGCGAAGTACATGCGTCGAGGCGTCGACATGGAAACCTATTACCAGGTGCGCGGCTGGAAGGATGAGCACGAGTTTGCACCTGGTTCGATTTGCCACCTACGTGAGGCGGATATCAATCAAGAGATTTATGGGTTGCCGGAGTGGCTGGCGGCGCTGCAGAGCGCGCTGCTCAACGAAAGCGCCACGCTATTCCGTCGCAAGTACTACAACAACGGCAGTCACGCCGGATTCATCCTGTACATGACCGACGCGGCGCAGAAGGAAGAGGACATCGACTCATTGCGCACCGCGCTGAAGAACTCAAAAGGGCCTGGTAACTTCCGAAACCTGTTCGTGTACGCGCCCGCTGGCAAGAAGGATGGCATCCAGCTCATTCCGGTGAGCGAGGTGGCCGCAAAGGACGAATTCAGCTCGATCAAGAACATCAGCCGCGACGATCTGCTCGCGGCGTTGCGCATTCCACCCCAGTTGATGGGCATCGTGCCGCAGAACGCGGGCGGTTTCGGGTCGTTACGGGAGGCTGCTGAAGTTTGGGCGGTCAACGAGCTGGAGCCGTTGCAGGCCAGGTTGGCCCAGGTAAACGAGTGGCTGGGTGAAGAGGTTGTCAGCTTCAAAGAATTTGAGCTTCCAGCGGGGGGAAAGTAGTACCCCCGCGCAGTAAACGAGGCGACGAGATGGTGCGCTAACACCCGCTCGACGCTGACTCACTCGAACACGCCGAGTGCTCCAGCTTGACCTATGAAGTCCAGGCTCAGCAGTGAGACCAGAGCAGCGAGAGAAATGCAAAAGCCGCCTCAAGGGCGGCTTTTTTTGCTAAGCGACAAACGGTATTGACTTTATTGAAAATAAAGCGGACGTCTATTGACAAAACAAGGAATGTAGTGTCATACTGGTATCAATGTGTGTAGAGCGAATTAACCCACTCTGTTATTTAGTCTTCGCAAACAAATAATAGACACGGACAGTCACTATGTCAACTCAATTGACAAGATTTTTGGTGATCAGATGATCCGTCGGGGAGTTCGGTTTCCACCAGAGGTCCTGGGCTACGGCGCAGGTTCATCCACTGGAAGAGGAGTTCTCGACGATGTTGATAATCGAAACTGCGATACTGGTCCAAGCTTGCTATGTGCTGAAAGCCACATACCTGATGGTCCTGATCTACAAGACAGCTACCAAGTAACACCTCGGAGCCGGCCCGCCAGCATGTGGGGCCGGCTTCGTTGCATCTGCATTTTTTTTGGGGGGTTAAACCTAGACGGCGATGTACTCGAAAATTTTTTTTTGATGAAACACCGGGACTACCCTTTGAAAACCATGAGCGAATTGCCGACTACATGCGGGTTTGCAAGGGCAAGGTGATGGTGAGCATCAACTATCCCCCCGATATCAGGCGGGTGTTTGAGGGGTTCCACTTCGAAACGGTGGATATTCGATACGGCGCAGCCAACCAACGCCAGGCGAAGGCCGAAGTTACCGGCGAGCTGGTGATCATGAACTGGGAGCCGAACGCCTTCGGCGGACTTTTCTAACTCAAGGGCTGGATCAAACCGGCCTGTTTGTTCTTCACGTTGCCCACCGCGACGTCAACCTTGAACCATTCAAAGGACTCGGACGGCTCGCCCTGGTGTAACACCATCTGCTCGGCACGCTCCTTGGGCGTTGCCGGGTCCAGCCATTCACGGGCCAGGTCCGGGGTCAACACCACGGGCCTCCGGTCGTGAATGTCCACCATGCCGCCGGCACTGTCGGCGGTGATGATCACGAACCCGTCATGCTCGCCTGGCCCCTCATCGGAGTCAGGTAGCTGGCCGATGGATGCACATAGCACCGGCGCGCCGTCCCGTCTACGGATCAGGTAGGGCTGTTTTTTTGGTCCGCCTTCGTCGACCCATTCAAACCAGTTATCTATGGGCGCGATTGCGCGATGCGGCCAGATCGAGCGGAAGAACGACCCATGAGCGACCTTCTCAACTCGGGCATTGATTGGCGCGGCTCGGTCCTTTGCCCAGTGCGGTCGCCAGCCCCAGCGCACTGGGTCAGCGCGCAGCAGCTCGCCCTGCAAATGCAGTAGTGCAACCTGGGTCGTAGGAGCGACGTTATAGCGGTCAAGCGGCAGATCCCCTACGGAATTAACCAGCGCGTTGGGCATGCTCAACGCCGCAACGAAGTCGTGGATGCCGCTGTACTGCGAGAGCCTTCCGCACATATCTTTTCCGCCCGTCGGTCCTGGTGAACAGCCGCACCCCGGCCGGTCTCTATCCAATAGACACCTGGGCGGGAGATTCGTTATGACCACCGATATACAGCAGGTTAACGAGATGGAAGCGTGGTTTGCGCTTCTCACTGGTGCGGAGTTTGAAGCTGGGTCGCCAGAGTACCGGTATGAAACGCGCCTGGCCTTGGCTGACAGCATGCTTGAGCGCAAGGTGATTGATTGCGGGGAATGGGAGCTGGTCGACGAGGCGGTTTCGGCTTACGCGGATGACGTTGGTTGACCGCCAGATTTAGGGACAAAGCCCTGACCTGAACACTTCAGGCAGTCTTCCCGCAGCCCGAAGTGGTCTAGACAAGCGGTGCACTTGGTGAATTGGGCGCATTGCAGTAGGGGCCTGGCCTTGCGGTAACTTTCAAAATCATGCTCCTCCAAGGCGACCTGGGCGCAATCTACTAGCGCCCGATAGGTGTCCTTGTCGCTGATGATTGGATAAATCTTCCCATTGATAACTTGTGCAGTCTGCACCAAGTCGTACAGCTCACCGGATGGTGCGATCAGCAGCAGCCCTTCTAAAGCCCAGGCCTTATTGCTATTACGGAACTCCAGGCGACGGTCACGGTTGGTGCCAATCACCTTTCCATCAAACCCACACGCACCTGGGCCAGTGACTGAATAGTACGTGTTGGACATTATCCGCCCAATGCACTCCGATCCGGCTCTGGGCACTACATCGTAGTGTCCACCAAACATGTATCCCTCAGCGTCGGTAGCCAGTTCTTCGACGGCATGCCAATAGGCCGCGTCAGCCAACTCGTCCATTTCCATCTTTTCCATTTGATCAATCACCCCTGCCTCCAGCATGTCGTGGGTTTCCCACCGGCACATGGATCTATGAGCCTCGGGGTTATTCATTCGGCTCAAACCGTCGTCAAGGATCAGGCGCCATTTGGCGAGCCAAGCCGTTTTGAGTTCTAAGGGGGTCATGCGATTGACTGCTTATTTGTACTGTATGCGCATACAGTAATCGAGGTTTGCGACGTACGCGATTTGAGGCGACGAGCTGTAGTCGGCGAGGCGGCCCGATGAGCACGCCCACGGTTCGGGGGTGTGGCGTGCCACATGTTTCCGGGGAGGTGACGTGCTACAGGCGGTCGGTAGGATGGTCTGCACCTGGCGCGCGCCGTCGTCCCCCCACCTCGCCTGCGGGCTAAATGGGTCGTTTTTTCCGCGCCCCTGCAGACAGCCCAACGCGGTACTGGCCGGGGGGCTGCTCGGTGTTATGGGGTGGTCAAAAGCCTGCGGAACCCTGCGAGGGTGGATGTTTTGCGCAACGCTGATAAGTACGCATGGGAGGCTGATTCCGTAGGTGCCTCGGGAAAAAGGTTAGTTTTTTTTTGAGGGGGTGTAATTGGGTTGGAAGGCCCGTATTTGTTGGGCCTGAGACCTAACTTTGATGGGTTAGTTGAGGTTAGGTTGAAGGTTAGTAATTCGTAACTGTCTGTTTTTAAAGGAATTAATATATTGAATATTTAACACTAATAAAGGTTAGGAAATAACCAGACCTAACCGAAAAGCTAACCTTGCCAACCCTTCGAAAAGCCATAATAAATAGGGCTTCCAGGGCACCCGGCCAAAAACTAACCCTCCTAACCTCTTTCCCGTGGGTCAACATGAAAACGCGAGATGTGCCTAGGGCGGACCGCTTTTGAAGCTGCGTGCTGTATTGCGCAGTACTCACAACCTTTACGTCCATGTGCCCGCACTTTCAACTACACAGCGTCCGATGTTGGCATTGCAGGGGATTTGGATTGGAGCGACAGCCACGGGCGATGAGCGGCCTATGAATCACCCGTGCCTGCCTTCATGGAAGGGTTCGCCATCAGCGGTTATGAAGTCGAGCTAAGCCTTGTTTGATGTGGCCCGCATTCTCCCCAATTGTCTGGAGAGCGCCGCGAATATTCCCTCCCAACTCTGCCGTGTCTTGCTGCTCGGCCCATAACGTCAGCTCCATGACTGCCGCCTCTAGAGCCAGCTGGTTCTCGTAAATCCTACCCAATACATCCGCCAATGAGTATTCGCTTGCCATCGCCATTGTCCTAAATCGAAAAGATTTGAGCATAGCAGGGGACATGGTCGGCATTACTTGAAGGGGGGATCGCCACACCGCGCGAGGAATAGGTGGTACGAAAGTGGTACGGAGATTTTTGAGTGTCGGTACAGGCCAGGTATTACGTGGCCTGTGGAGTTAGCAGTTCCAATCCATCATGGGGGCGACGGAGAAGCGGCGGGAGAGTGGGGCGGTTTGTAGGGACATGGGGATCTGAGTTAGCGAGGCGAATGGGGCGCAGTTTATCAGGAACGGATCTTGGGTGTCGGAGAGGCAAGTTTTACGCGCATTACCACTTCGAGCGAGGACGTTACCGTGTGTGGAATACGCCAAGGATCTGCAGTCGATCACCCCGCACTCTATACGGGATCAGATAGGACTAGTTGGGAACTGCCCATTCGCGGGTATGTTTCACCCGACCTTCGCGGCCCATGGAAGGAAACTGAGCCAGCCTGTCGACGCTGGCGAAAATGGCATTCGAGAAGTCGTCAGCGGCTTTTGGATTTTCGAGAGCGATGTAGCTCGCTTCGTCTTCCAGATTTTTGAGTGCTTTTTCAAGCCACTCAACCCGCATTCCTGCTCCAGCGCCTAGCGTGCATGGCTGCTACTTGGTCATCAGTGGCGAATTTGCCTTCGTCGGCGTCTTTTACCGCCAGCTCGATCTGAGCGGTCAGTGTTTTTTCGTGCTCGATGTAGTCTCGAAGAACGTCCATCGCCAGGTAGCTCGCTGTTTGGCCATTGGTTTTGGCCAGGTCGGCGAGAGAGTTGGATAGGTCTTCCGGCAGGTTTAGGGATATCCCAGTCATGGCGGCCTCGATGATGGACGGTTGTGGGGCATCTTACACCTTGGTGTGCTTGGTTGACTCAGTAGCCTATGAGGATGGGGGCAACGCTCGACCATGCTTCGGTGAAGATGGTTTACATACGATATTTTGATCTCGACACCTGATTCATGTTGACTTGAGGCGATCATTGATTGAGTCTCATGATGGCAAATGGCATTCATTAATGAAATCGCACTGATGGTAATGGACGACGGTACATGAAGGATCCAGTTGAAGTTGGCAAGCTGCATGAAATCATGCGGTTTATAGAGGCGTCATTAGAAGATTCAAAAAGCCCCCGTTGGTTTCGTGGTAGTGGCAAGTATCCACTATATAGACTTGAGCCCACGCTGCTTAGGCATAAAGAAGTGCTAGCTGCAACGAAGGATCCCTTGAAGTTGGAGCAGCAACTTAAGATGCGATTCCTTCAGACGAGTGCCCCATTCTTGTCTGTGACACCTACTACAGATTTTGATTGGCTATTTTTGCAGCAGCACTATGGAGTGCCGACTCGTTTGTTGGATTGGACGGAAAATCCGTTTATTGCGCTATACTTTGCTTTGTCAAGTAGCGCTAAGGAAGATGATGCTTGTATTTGGATGTTGGATCCTATCAAATGGAATAAGCTCGCGTTGAATAATGCGCAATTGGATCGTATACCTGACCCTACAATGTCGCAAGCTACACAGTTTCTAAAGGATCCTGGTGATGACTTTTCGCCAAATGATCCCATAGCTATTTTCGGAAACCATACAAATCCACGGATAACTGCGCAGCGAGGGACGTTCGTCATGTTTTGCAAGTCATCCGAACCTATGGAACATAAAAGGTATGCAGATGACTGCTTGACGTGCTTTAAAATACCAGCTGCTTTGAAGGCGGTAATGTATGAGACGCTACTCGCAATCGGGTATACTCATTCGGTAGTGTATCCAGATCTTTCTGGGCTTGGTGCTGAAATTAAGACTTCGTACGGATTTTAATTATGGATAATATTTTTGTAGTTCGTCCGTTTTCCACCACTAGTATTAGTTGGTGGTATGCAGAAAGAGACCAAATTGATCTGTCTCCGTCATATCAGCGGAAGTCTGGGGTGTGGGCTCCTAAAGATAAGGCTTATTTGATCGACTCAATTATTAATGGGTACGATGTTCCTAAGTTTTATATTGCGGATTTTAGCTATTCTAGTAGTGATTTGAATACCGCCGGTAGGCCTTATGCTGTGATTGATGGGCGGCAAAGGTTTGAGGCGATTTTCGATTTTTTGGATGGGCGCATATCGTTAAATTCGGATATGAAGTATTTGGCCGACAAGTCGGTTCGTCTCGCCGGTATGACCGTTCGAGATATGGAGAGTGAGCATCCAAGAATAATTCGAAGAATAGAAAGTTTTAATTTGTCAGTTATGTCTGTAATAACAAATCAAGCCGATCGGATTAATGATTTGTTTGTGAGGCTTAATAAAAGCAAGCCTTTGACAGGTGCGGAAGTGCGTAGTGCTATGGCTGGGGATGTGCCGAAATATATAAGAGCGATTGCTGGGCACGTTTTTTTCGCAGCAGGGGTAGGATTCACAAATCAGCGAAAACAACATGAGAACGTAGCTGCAAAGTTACTAATTATTGAGCATCGTGGTTCCTTTGTGGAGACGAAGAAGACTAATCTTGATCGATTTGTTTCTGAGGCGATACTTACGGAGAGTGGATTTGCTGAAACGGCAGATAGAGTGATGAATAATCTTGATTTGATGTATAAGGTTTTTGGTCATGGAAATTCTCTGCTTAAGTCTTCAGGAATGCTTCCGGTTTATTACTGGTTAACTCGAGAGTTTGGCCGTCATCCAGATTTTGTACGTAGGCTGCGTGACTTTGAGATTTTTAGAAGTGATCAAAAGTCTCATCCCGCTGTGATTGCGTTCAATTCTGTTAGTCGAAGCACGAATGATGAATTTAGCTATCATGTTCGCCATTATGTCTTGAGAGAGTTTATCACCGGTGATGGCTACATTGATGCGCAGACCTTTTCGGTTTTATAGAATTTGCACTAGCTTATGAACGGTCTTGAGGGCTGATGACGATATTGCTTGAGAAATTTCCCACGCTTTTCTCGGCTTGCCCCTCAGCCCTCCAATAGCTAACCTCCTCAAGCCGCTGCAAATCCAGCGGCCGGAGGTGGAAGTCCGTATTGCTAAGGCGTTTTTAACTCCCGAAAATCTTTGGAGCTTCGCCCATGCACAACAACACACGCAGTTCTTCACTTGATCAAAGCGTGTCGCCCGTCGACCCCAAGCTTCAAGCCGCAGCCCAGCGCGCAATCAACCATCACTTGCCCCCATCCGACGACGCTGCGCCCACCGAGCGCCCAAGCGACAACCTATTCCTCGTAAACCCAACCATCGACCCCGAAACCCTCCTGACCAACGCCGCCGAAAACCTCGCATCTGCCAACGAAATGGCTGCCACTTTGGCGTTCGACCTCGACGATTCCCAGCGCGCCATCGCCCTAGGCATTCAGCAGTTAATCGAGTTGAGCTCGCTGCTGGTTGACCGAGCCCAGGAGCAGGTTGCGCCTGTAACCGCCTCAGTCAAAGCCTGACAACCAACCCTGCCGCCTTGCCCTAAGGCGGCAACCTGAACTTATGCTGTCTTCCAGCAAAGTTTCATAATTCCCTGCGCCGTTGAGGTCTACGATTCCTTGCAAGAGAGGACCTCAGCGCCTCCAGCCCACCGGGAGTTGAAACCATGATCTCGAACCTCGTCAAACTTGTGATGATCACCGGCACGTTGCTGTTGAGCGCTTGTTCATCTTCATCGAGCGTGAACAGTGACCCGTGCTTTTCAGGCGGATGCCAGGCATTTGGTGACCATAGCCCCAGCAAAGCCGCCAAGATGAGTTTTGGTGGCAGTGGGCTGGGGAGTAGTTATGGGGAGTATGGTTCGGGGTTGTTGCATGATGATTGATGGGGTGGTGGGGCAAGAGCGTTTTGCTTGCTTTGCCGCTTTGCAAAGTGATCAGCCGTTGGGGCGGAGTCCTAAGTTGCCGTTGCTTGAATGACGGGTAGGTACGCGGTCTGATCCCACATTTTCGTCGGCTGTCGGGCCGTCTTCGCGAGCAAGCCCGCTCCCACAGTTGGATCGCAGGGTGCCAGGTCTATAGGCGTCGGCTGTCGGGTGCGATGGCGGTGGGTCAGTTAACTCATCTGTCACTGGTACACCGCCATCGCAGGCAAGCCAGCTCCCACATTGGCCATGTATCGCTCGCAGAATTAGCGCCCGACTCGGATCGCTGTGGGGGAGGGCTTGCTCGCGATGGTGGTGGGTCAGTTAATGCATCTGTCACTGATACACCGCTATCGCAGGCAAGCCAGCTCCCACAGTGGCCATGTATCGCCCACAAAATCAGCGCCCGGCCCAGATCCCTGTGGGAGCGGGCTTGCTCGCGAAGGCGGCGTGTCAGTCACTGAATCTATAACTGAACCACTGCTTTCCCAGGCAAGCCAGCTCCACACATTGGTAGTGTGTTCGCTTAGCTGATCGGTATTAGGTGAGCCGTTAATGGCCGCCTTTCATGCGGCGGGCGATCAGGTAGAGGCCCAGGCCCACCAGCGCTGTCGCGGCGCCGATGTAGCCGGTACTGGTCCACCCCAACCCCGCCGTAATAGCCATCCCCCCAAACCACGGCCCCAGCGCATTCGCCAGGTTAAACGCCGCATGGTTGGACGCCGCTGCCAGGCTCGGCGCTTCGTGAGCGATGTCCATCAACCGAATCTGCAACGGTGCCGCCAACGCGACCATGGTTCCCACCAGCCCCATGCTCACCAGTACGCCCCACAGCGACGAGGCGGCGAAGGGGAAGAACAACAACACCGCCATCGACCACACCAATATCAAGCCCACCGCCCGGAACTGCATACGATCAAACAGCTTGCCGCCGGCAATGTTGCCGATGATGCCGCCCACGCCAAACGCGGCGAGACCGAAGGGGATCCACTGCGGTGAAACCTTGGTGACTTCAAGCATGGTCGGCGCCAGATAGCTGAATACGCAGAACATCCCGGCAAAGCCAATCGCGCCGATGGACAGGGCCATCCAGACCTGGGGTTTGGTGAAGGCGCGCAGTTCTTTGCGTGGGTCGCTGCGTTGTTCGTCGTGGCGGTGGGGCACGAATTGCCAGACCAGGGCGATGGTGAGCAGGGCGATCACGCTGACCAGGGCGAAGGCCGAGCGCCAGCCCAGGTGTTGGCCGAGGAAGGTGGCGATGGGGTTGCCGAGCAGCATGGCCAGGGTCAGGCCCATCATCACGCGGGCTACGGCGCCGGCGCGTTTGTCGGTGGGCACCATGCTGGAGGCAACCACGGCGGCGATGCCGAAGTAGGCGCCGTGGGGCAGGCCGCTGATAAAGCGGAAGGCCACCAGCGAGCCGAAGGTGGGGGTGAACGCGGTGGCGAAGTTGCCCAGGGCGTACAGGCCCATCAGCAACAGCAGCATGTGTTTGCGCAGCAGCTTGGCGCCGAGGATGGCCAGCAGTGGGGCGCCGACCATTACGCCGAGGGCGTAGGCGCTGATGGCGTGGCCGACTTGCGGTTCGCTCAGGCCCAGGTTCTGGGCGATGTCGGGCATCAGGCCCATGATGGCGAATTCGCCGGTGCCGATCGCGAAGGCGCCCACGGCCATGGCCGCTTCCATTTTGGCGGCGCTGCGCGCGGGCAGTACCTGCCCGGGTGTTTGCTGGATTGTCATGGGTAACTCTGTGTGGAGGGTGTGCACGAAGGACGTCGTCGATGCTACGCAAGCCGCGACGAGGGTGTCTAGAACCGCCATTTGCGGCAGAGTTCCACGCCTGTGACCGCAGGTCGCGGCTGCCAGGCTTGACAGGGGCGCATTAAAAGCCGCGATTTAGGCCTGTCAATTGGCCAAACGGCGCATAAACGCTGTTTAGCGTGATATTCTGCGCGCCGTCTTGGGCTAGTCTTTCCCTGGTGCGTACACCCGTATACGTCCCAGCGGTTGGCTGTCGCCCAGGTAGCTGAAGCCAATAATGATAAGAAGTCAGCGCAGAAGGGACATAACAGTGAGGTCGATCCATCGGCCTTGTGTGCCCACCCTGCAGCCTTTATGTGACTGTGCAGACCCCGCGGTACGTTGCCTGACGTAGCGTGAAGGAGGGTTACTCATGATCAGGGGCGGTAGGGCGGATGGCGTTTTATCATAGGTGCTACTGATGTTTAAAAAAGTAAACACTGCCCTGCTGGGGCTGGCTTTGTCGATGGGGATCACGTCCGTTCACGCGGAAGAGGCAAAGAAAGTCGATGTGCTGCTGATCGGCGGCGGCATCATGAGTGCAACCCTGGGTGTCTGGCTCAATGAGCTGGAACCGGATTGGTCGATGGAGATGGTCGAGCGCCTCGATGACGTGGCCGAAGAAAGCTCCAACGGCTGGAACAACGCCGGTACCGGTCACTCGGCCCTGGCTGAGCTGAACTACACCCCGGAAGACAAGAACGGCAACGTTGAGATCCCGAAAGCGGTCGAGATCAACGAAGCGTTCCAGATCTCCCGTCAGTTCTGGTCCTGGCAGGTTCAGCAGGGCGTGTTGAAGAACCCGCGTTCGTTCATCAACTCCACTCCGCACATGAGCTTTGTGTGGGGCGATGACAACATCAAGTTCCTGAAAAAGCGCTACGAAGCCCTGAAAGCCAGCCCTCTGTTCGCTGGCATGCAGTACTCCGAAGACCCGGCGCAAATCGCCAAGTGGGTTCCGTTGATGATGGAAGGGCGTGACCCCAACCAGAAAATCGCGGCCACCTGGAGCCCGATCGGTACCGACGTTAACTTCGGCGAGATCACCCGCCAGTTCGTCGCTCACCTGCAAACCACGCCGAAGTTTGACTTGAAGCTGTCGAGCGAAGTGCAGGACATCACCAAGAACGCCGACGGTTCGTGGCGCGTGAGCTACAAAAACCTCAAAGACGGCACCAAGACTGAAACCGACGCCAAGTTCGTGTTCATCGGCGCCGGCGGCGGTGCCCTGCACTTGCTGCAGAAGTCGGGCATTCCTGAAGGCAAGGAATACGCAGGCTTCCCAGTCGGTGGTTCGTTCCTGGTGACCGAGAACCCGACCATCGCCGAGCAGCACCTGGCCAAGGCCTACGGCAAGGCTTCGGTAGGTTCGCCACCGATGTCGGTTCCGCACCTGGACACCCGTGTGCTGGATGGCAAGCGCGTGATTCTGTTTGGCCCATTCGCAACCTTCTCGACCAAGTTCCTGAAGGAAGGCTCGTACCTGGACCTGCTGACCAGCACCACCACCCACAACATCTGGCCTATGACCAAAGTCGGTATTCGTGAATACCCACTGGTCGAGTACCTCGCCGGCCAACTGATGCTGTCGGACGACGACCGCTTCAAGGCGCTGCAAGAGTACTTCCCGAACGCCAAGCAATCGGACTGGCGCCTGTGGCAAGCCGGCCAGCGCGTGCAGATCATCAAGCGTGACGAAGAGCAAGGCGGCGTGCTGAAGCTCGGTACCGAAGTGGTCAGCTCTGCCGACAACACCATAGCCGGCCTGTTGGGCGCATCGCCAGGCGCGTCCACCGCGGCTCCGATCATGCTGACCGTGCTGCAAAAGGTGTTCAAGGACAAAGTAGCCAGCCCGGCCTGGCAGGAAAAACTGCACCAAATCGTGCCAAGCTACGGCACCAAGCTGAACGACAGCCCTGAAGCTGTTGCCAAGGAATGGGCCTACACTGCCGGTGTGCTGCAACTGACACCACCGCCAGCGATCCCGCAACTGGCTGCTCCACAGGCCACCGAGGCTGCCAAGCCTGCGGCTGAGCCAAGCAAGCCGGTTTCTGACCTGGCGCTGTAAGCCTCACCCACGAAAAAGCCCGCTGAACCGGTGACGGTCAGCGGGCTTTTTTGTGGCTACGAGAACAGTTCAGCAATTTGACAGACATATCCTGTTAGAAATAACCCAGGCCCAAGCAGGGCCCGGCTGCAACAAAGGAAGGATTTCTTTCTGATGCAGGTGTGGGGCGTTCGCGCCCGAGGGTTTTGTATGTTGCTACGTTATGCAGCATTGGCCGCCGTGGTGGTCGCCGCTTCCGGGTGTGTGCAAGAGCGTGTTGTGCATGAGCGCAGGCCGGTACAACACGAGTACGTTGAGGTGGTGGCGCCGCAACCGCCGCCGGTGCAGGTGATCGAAGTAGAGCCTGCGGTGCGCGAAGGTTATATCTGGTCACGCGGTTACTGGCGTTGGGAAGGCGGGCGTTATGTGGCAGTGCATGGCCATTGGGAGCCGGTGCGCCAGGGCTATCGCTACGTGCATCCGCACTGGGTGCAGCGTAGTGATGGCTACCATTGGCAGGTCGGTGGCTGGATACGCTGACCAAACCTCCTCTCTCTTCTGTAGGAGCGAGCTTGCTCGCGAAAAACTCACAGACACCGCTTGCAACCTGACTGCTCGCGTTATCGTCGACGTTCTTCGCGAGCAAGCTTGCTCCTACAAAAAATACGGGCTAGCCGAGCCGTTTCATCCCCGCTGCCTTGGCCGCGTTCAGATCAAAGGTGGCGGTGTACTCGCAGCCCGCCGCATGGCCGCAGCGTTCAACCAGGCAGTCGGCAAAGTCGGCTTTGCCTGCGGTGAACTTGCGCAATGCCTGCCAGATGATATCGGCGTGCTCGACGGTCAGCTCCCGCGTGTGCAATAAGGTTTCCAGCACCATCACCACGTCGCTTTTGGCCGACTGGTAGCAGGACTGCAGCACCCACACCAGCTCCGTAAGCGTCACCAGGCTGACAAAGCCTGGCGAGGCGGCGGTAAGTGATTCGATGAGTTGGGACGCCTTTGCGGATTGGACCGGGTCATCCTGGGTTACATAACGCACCAATACGTTGGTATCCAGGCCGATCATCCAGCGCTTGCTCCCTGGGCCGCGATGGCGCGGTTCATGTCTTCGATAGACACGGCATGGGCAGGCTTGCGGATCAAACCCTTGAGGTCCTTGACGGTTTTGCTGGCGGCAATCATGGAAAACTTGCCGTCTTCCATTTCGACGAATTCCACCCGGTCGCCTGTTTCCAGGCCCAGGGCCGTCCTGACCTGGACAGGGATGGTAATTTGCCCTTTTGAAGTGAGTGTGGCGGTGGCCATAGTGAAGATCTCCATCGTGATATTCCTTACCTTAGGGTAAGGAATGACAGAGGACAATATCCGTTGGTCCATAGGTCGCTCGTTGAGGTAGGTGAGTTGGGAATAGTAAAACCCTAGTCCGAACTCTCGAGCCTCACACGCCGGGCCATGCCCCAAACGGATACAAACTATGACTGACCGCCACGGCCTTATTGCACCACGCGATAGCACGGCACATAGGCCGCGCCGCCTGGCAACTTCATGCGGTGCTGGGCCACGAAGGCCTTCAGCAGCTCATCCAGCGGTTTCATGATGGCCGGGTCGCCGTGAATCTCATACGGGCCGTTTTCTTCGATCAGGCGAATACCCTTGTCTTTGACGTTACCCGCCACGATCCCCGAGAACGCCCGGCGCAGGTTGGCCGCCAGTTCATGGGCCGGCAGCGCGTGGTTGAGTTGCAGGCTGGCCATGTTTTCGTGGGTGGGGTCGAACGGGCGCTGGAAGCCTTCGTCGATCTTCAGCAGCCAGTTGAAGTGGAACGCGTCGTTACGCTCGCGGCGGAATTGCTTCACCGCCTTGAGGCCGGTGGTCATCTGGCGGGCCACTTCAGCCGGGTCGTCGATGATGATCTGGTAATGCTTCTGCGCCGCTTCGCCCAGAGTGGCGCCGACGAACGCGTGCAATTGTTCCAGGTAAGGCGCGGCATGTTTCGGCCCGGTGAGCACCACCGGGAACGGCAGGTCGCGGTTGTCCGGGTGCATGAGGATGCCGAGCAGGTACAGGAATTCCTCTGCCGTGCCGGCGCCGCCGGGGAAGATGATGATGCCGTGGCCGACACGCACGAAGGCTTCCAGGCGCTTTTCGATGTCCGGCAAAATCACCAGCTCGTTAACGATGGGGTTCGGCGCTTCGGCAGCGATGATGCCTGGTTCGGTCAAGCCCAGGTAACGGCCATTGGTGATGCGCTGCTTGGCGTGGGAAATGGTTGCGCCCTTCATCGGGCCTTTCATCACGCCGGGGCCGCAACCGGTGCACACGTCGAGGCTGCGCAGGCCCAGTTCGTGCCCGACTTTCTTGGTGTATTTGTATTCTTCGGTGTTGATCGAATGGCCGCCCCAGCACACCACGATCTTCGGCTCCACACCCGGGCGCAGCGTACGGGCGTTACGCAGCAGGTGGAACACGTAATCGGTGATGCCTTGGGAGTTGCTCAGGTCGATACGCTGGCTATCCAGCTCGTTCTCGGTGTAGACGATGTCGCGAAGGGCGCTGAACAGCATTTCGCGGGTGCTGGCAATCATTTCGCCATCGACGAAGGCATCGGCCGGGGCGTTGAGCAGTTCCAGGCGTACGCCGCGGTCCTGCTGGTGAATCCGCACTTCAAAGTCTTTGTAGGCGTCGAGGATGGTCTTGGCGTTGTCGATATGCGCGCCGGTGTTGAGAATCGCCAGGGCACATTGGCGGAACAGGGTGTAGATGCTGCCGGTACCGGCTTCGCTCAGTTGCTGCACTTCACGCTGGGACAGGGTTTCGAGGCTGCCCTTGGGGCTGACGGAGGCGTTGATGACTTGACGTTGGGGCATTCTGATTCCTTGAAAGCACAGCCACCGCGCCCGTTTGGGGGCGATGGCTTGAGAATGGTGAGCGCCAATTAAGGTCGCACGAGACGGTTATTTACCTCAGGCGCAAGGCCCAGCGCAAATGCCGTCCAACACCATCATGCCGCAGAACTTACTGAATCAGCTTCCAGTTTTTGTAGAAAACCCGACGCAGGGTAAAGACCAGGCCGGCAAACCCTGCGATCACGGCGTTGAGCACCGAGGGCAGTAGGGTCGGGCGCACAATATCAATGAACAGGCAGTAGCGTTTGGCGTCGTTTTTGTTGAAGGACGCGTGCATCAGCGTGTCATCGAAGATAAACAGTGGGTCGTCGTGCCAGTAGTGCTTGTGCTTGCCCACCTGGATGTACACCCCCTCATGGTGCGGTGCCGGCGCCATGTTGTAGAGCACACGGAACATCATGCGCAGGGGGCCGAAGTGGAAAGACGTCGAGCGGTTCTCGTTGAACACCGAGACGCCGATGGTTTTCACGAACGGCAGTTTCTTGCGCAGTTGCGGGATATCCAGGGTGGTTTCGATCGGGCGACCGTACCACTGGAAGAACAACATGCCGCGTTTCTTCTCGGCCATGCGCTCGTCCAGATAGCTGATGATTTCATCCTTGCGGGCCATGGCGTCGTCGATCACCTGTTGCAGGTCTTCGCGCCAGGCCGGTGGCAGGTCGTTCATGGTGTAGACATGCCGGTTGCGGCTGCTGAGCAGGTCGAGCAGGGTGTTGAACGGTGCCAGCACCCAGGTATTACGACCGTTGCCGATAAAATACTTTTTGATGGTGTCGCGGTCGTATAGGCCGTTACGCAGGAAGTCATAAACGCCGCAGCACACCACCAACAGCAGAAACACCAGGCAACTGCGCGGGAAACAATAGATCAACAGCAGAACGCCGAGTACCCACGCCAGGGACACCAGCTTCTTGCCGACAGCATTTTTGCTCATGAAACGAGGCTCCAAAGCCGAAACATATTGAAACAATATCGTCATCATAGGGGTTTCTGGCGCCGGCAGGCGTTTTTAAATAGGGTGAAATTGTGAAGCTGCTGCACAATTTGTAACCGTTGCCGTGCAGGCTCCGACGTTTTGTGGATTGAATTTTGAGAACAGAAGATTTGCGACTATCGTGACGCTTCGGTTTTTCAGGCGTCATAGACCGGTACGATTGAAGTTGAATGGCCACTATTGGCCTTCGGCACCTTGGAAGAGGCAGACATTTTTATGATCATCAAACCGCGGGTTCGTGGCTTTATCTGTGTGACCGCTCACCCTGTTGGCTGTGAAGCGAACGTCAAAGAGCAGATCGACTACGTAACCAAAAACGGCGTCATCGAGGGCGGCCCTAAAAAGGTCTTGGTCCTCGGTGCCTCCACCGGCTACGGCCTGGCCGCGCGCATCAGTGCTGCGTTTGGCTGCGGCGCCGACACCTTGGGCGTGTTTTTTGAGAAAGAAGGCGAAGAAGGCAAACTGAGCTCCGCCGGCTGGTACAACAGCGCGGCGTTCGAGAAGTTTGCCGTGGAAAAAGGCCTGTACGCCAAGAGCATCAACGGCGACGCGTTCTCCGACGAGATCAAGCGCCTGACCATCGAGACCATCAAGAAAGACCTGGGCAAGATCGACCTGGTGGTCTACAGCCTGGCCGCCCCACGCCGTACCGACCCGCAAGGCGTGGTGCACAACTCCACTCTCAAGCCAATCGGCAAGGCCGTGACCCTGCGCGGGATCAACACCGACAAGGGCGTGGTAGTCGACACCACGCTTGAGCCTGCGACCCAGGAAGAAATCGACGGTACCGTGAAGGTCATGGGCGGCGAAGACTGGCAGCTGTGGATCGACGCCCTGCGTGACGCCGATGTATTGGCCGAAGGCGCCAAGACCACCGCCTTCACCTACCTCGGTGAGAAGCTGACCCAGGACATCTACTGGAACGGCTCCATCGGCGAAGCCAAGAAAGACCTGGACAAGAAAGTTTTGACCCTGCGCGAAAACCTCGCTGCGCTCAAGGGCGACGCCCGTGTGTCGGTGCTCAAGGCCGTGGTCACCCAGGCCAGCTCGGCGATCCCGATCATGCCGCTGTACCTGTCGCTGCTGTTCAAGGTGATGAAAGAGCAGGGCACCCATGAAGGCTGCATCGAGCAGATCTACGGCCTGTTCAAGGACAGCCTGTACGGCAGCGAGCCGAAACTCGACGCCGATGGCCGCCTGCGTGCCGACCTGGCCGAGCTGGAGCCGAAGGTCCAGGACGCCGTGGACGCGCTGTGGAACCAGGTGACCGACGACAACGTCAACGAGATCAGCGATTTTGCCGGTTACAAGGCCGAGTTCCTGCGCTTGTTTGGTTTTGAGGTCGACGGCGTGGATTACGACGCGGATGTGAACCCGACCGTCAAAATCAACGGCCTGATTCAAGCTTAAAACGCGGTCAATAAGGTGGGAACTGGCTTGCCCTGATGCCAGTCAGTTAACGCAAATCCCCTGTGGGAGCGGGCTTGCCCGCGAAGGCGGTGTGTCAGTCGCAGCATCTGAGGCTGTACGACCGCTTTCGCAGGCAAGCCAGCTCCCACATTTGATCTTCGTTGTTTAGAGCATTGCGTTCGCTCAATGAGGCCATGCCTCCTCCCACCTGTCTTTTCAGACACTTCTTACACCTCGGCGGGCGCCTCCCTCTTTCAGATCTGTCAGACTCCAGCAGCTATCAAGCCACGCTAACGGAGGATCTGATGACGATTCGTGCAGTAGTTTTTGATTTCGGCGGTGTCCTGTTCGACTGGAGCCCGCAACACCTGTACCGCAAGCTGATTGCCGACGACGTCGAGCGCCAGTGGTTCCTCGACACCATCTGTACCCAGGACTGGAACACCGAGCAAGATGCCGGTCGCTCCCTGGCCGAAGCCACCCGCACCCTGGTTGCCCAATACCCCGAACACACGACCCTGATCCAGGCTTATTACGAGCGCTGGCCCGAAATGCTGCGGGCTGAATTACCCGAGGGCGTGGCGATTCTCGAAGCGTTGCATCAGGTTGAGATGCCGCTGTTCGGGCTCACCAACTGGTCATCTGAAACCTTCCCTTACGCCCGGGCCAACTATCCATTTCTGAAGCGTTTTCGCAATATTCTGGTGTCTGGCGAGGTGAAGTTGATCAAGCCTGACCCGGCGATCTACCACGCCAGCCTCATTCAGGTGCGTGAACACTTGCCAGACATACAGGCCAGTGAAGTGGTGTTTATCGACGACGTCGCCGGCAATATCGAGGCCGCCATCGCATTGGGCTGGCAGGGCATTCACCACGTATCGGCCGAGCGCACCGCCGCGCGTTTGCGTGAGTTGGGCGTGGCGTTCTAGCGCGTCCATTTCTCCATCACAAAGTCGACGAACGCCCGCAGCTTGGGCAGGCGATAGCGGTCCTGGCGATACATCAGGTGCATGGGGCGGCTGGGCAGTTTATAGGTGGTCAGCAAGGCCACCAGCTTGCCGCTCTCCAGGTCTGGTTGCACCAGGGCATCGGCCAACATGCTGATGCCCATGCCGTTGATGGCGGCCTGGCGCAAGCCTTGGGAGCTGTTGATGGTCAATGAGCCAGACACCGGCACCTCCACTTCACCTTCATCGCCGGTCATGCGCCAGAGTTTATCGGTATCGCGCCAGTTGTCGTTCGCGGGGTAGGCGAATGCCAGGCAGTCATGCTGCTGCAGGTCATCCGGGGTTTGCGGTGTGCCGCGTCTCGCCAGGTAGGCAGGGGAGGCGCAAAGGGTGAGGGTATAGGCCTGCAGAGGCCGGGCGATCAGGCTGGAGCTTTCCAGTTCGCCGAGACGGATCGCCACGTCAAAACCGCTGTCGACCAGGTCCATGCGCTCATTGCTCATCACCACGTACAGGTCGATAAGTGGGTAGCGCTGGGAAAACTCACTCAAGGCCGGCACTAGGCGTTCGGTGCCGAACACCGGGGGCGCGGTGATGCGCAGGCTGCCTTTGGGGGTTTCGCTGTGGACCTGCTCGGCCAGTAGCTCGGAGTCGGCCACCAGCCCCAGCACTTCCAGGCAGCGCTGATAATACTGCCCGCCAAATTCGGTGAGGTTTTGTTTGCGCGTGGTGCGTTTGAGCAAGCTGACGCCAAGCCGTTGTTCCAGCGCTCGCAGATGGTTGCCCACCATGGTGGTCGAAATCCCGCATTCCTGCGCGGCGGCGGTCATGCTGCCGGTCTCGACGACTTTCACGTACACCGACATTGCCTGGAACAGATCCATTATCAAGCCCTGGTTTAAAGTTATTGCAGTAATTCTGCGTTTATCCAGCGAGGGTGGTTAACCATACTTGATCCACCCCAACGATGCACTGGAGCCGCCACCATGACCGCCGCCTGCCTGATGAGCACTTATCAACCCCTGGCCCTGAGCTTCACCCGCGGGCTGGGCACGCGCCTGTGGGACCAACAGGGCCGCGAATACCTGGACGCCGTGGCCGGCGTGGCGGTGACCAATGTTGGCCATTCCCACCCAAGGTTAGTGGCCGCCATCAGCGAACAGGCCGGCTTGCTGCTGCACACTTCCAACCTCTACAGCATCGACTGGCAACAACAATTGGCCCGGCGCCTGGCCCAACTGTCCGGGCTGGACCGCGCGTTCTTCAACAATTCCGGCGCCGAGGCCAACGAGACAGCGCTGAAGTTGGCGCGTTTGCATGGCTGGAAAAAAGGCATCGAACAGCCGTTGGTGGTCGTGATGGAGAACGCCTTCCACGGCCGCACGCTAGGCACTATGGCCGCCAGCGACGGGCCGTCGGTGCGCCTGGGCTTCCAGCGTCTGCCCGGCGATTTCATCAAGATTGGGTTTGGCGACATGGCTGCTCTGGAGGCGGTCACCGCGCAGTTCGGTACACGCATCGCGGCGGTACTGCTTGAACCAATCCAAGGTGAAAGTGGTGTGTTGGTGGCGCCACCAGGCTACCTGAAAGCCATGCGCGATCACTGCACGCGCCACGGCTGGCTGATGATGCTCGACGAAATCCAGACCGGCATCGGGCGCACCGGCACCTGGTTTGCCTTCCAGCACGAAGGCATCGTGCCGGACGTGATGACGCTGGCCAAAGGCCTGGGCAATGGCGTGCCCATCGGCGCTTGTCTGGCCCGCGCCGCTGTCGCCGAACTGTTCACCCCAGGCAGCCATGGCAGCACCTTTGGCGGCAACCCGCTGGCGTGTCGCGTCGGGTGTACGGTGCTGGAGATTATCCAGGAGCAAGGCTTGCTCGAGAACGCTGCGTGCCAGGGAGAACACTTACTGGCCCGGTTGCGGATGGAGTTGGAGGAACATCCGCAGGTGCGGGCGATTCGTGGCAAGGGCTTGATGATCGGCATTGAACTGGCCAGCCCTTACCGAGACCTGGCCCAACGGGCGGCTCAGGAGCACGGGCTGTTGATCAACGTCACGCGGGGCAAGATCATTCGTCTGTTGCCGCCGCTGACGCTGGAGCGCAAGGAAGTGGAGATGATCGTACGGGCCATCACCCGCCTACTGGATTGAAATACGATCAGAAAATTTGGGAGCCTGTATGCCTTTAGAGATCACCACCATTCAGCCATTCCTGGTTCATGGTCTCCGTATCGCCCAAGTACTCCAACAACCACGCCATGGCCGGCGACAGTTTGTTCTGCGCCCACGCCACACACGACGGGCTGGCCGGAAATGGCCGGCTCAATTGCAGCGCCACCAATTCCCCGCGCTCGATCCATGGCAACACCTGATGGGCCGGCGCCATCCCTACACACAGGCCATCGCGCAGGCAATCCAGGGCCGACGCCCAGTTGGGCACCACTAGGCGGCGCTGGTTATCCAGGGTCCAGGTGTCGCGCTTGGGCAGGTTGCGGGAGGTGTCGGTCATGCACAGCGAGGCAAAGGGGCGCAGTTGGTCATCACTGAGCAAACCTTCCACCGCCGCCAGCGGGTGCCGGGCGCTGACCACGCACAGCCAGTTCAACAGGCCCATGTCGCGGAAGCTGAAGTGGCTGGCCACCGGCACCGCGCTGGTGGCGCCGATCACGATGTCGGTGCGTTCATCGGCCAACGCATCCCACACGCCGTTGTACACCTCGTATTCGAGCAGCAATTCCACTTCGGGAAACTGCCGATAGAAGTCGAGCACCAACTGCCGGCAGCGCTGGGGTTTGACGATGGAGTCCACGGCCACCTTCAACTGGCCGCTCCAACCATTGGCCACCTGTTGGCACAGGCGCCGTGTGCCGAGCATTTTTTTCATCACGCTGCG
Source organism: Pseudomonas sp. MF6751 (assembly GCF_016613265.1). Lineage (NCBI taxonomy): Bacteria > Pseudomonadati > Pseudomonadota > Gammaproteobacteria > Pseudomonadales > Pseudomonadaceae > Pseudomonas > Pseudomonas sp. MF6751. Next base: position 73,342 of record NZ_JAENSV010000010.1, on the reverse strand, counting down.
GGCTTCGTCGATAAACAGGCGGCCGGCAGGGGTCAGTTCCACGTCGCGATGCCGACGCACAAACAGCGGCACGGCCAACCATTCTTCGAGCTGACGCACGGTGTAGCTGATGGCCGACGGTACGCGGTGCAGTTCCTGGGCGGCGGCGCTGAAGCTGCCGTGACGGGCGACGGCGTCGACCACATCCAGGGAATATTCCGACCACATAGGTGCTGCCTTCAAAATTATTGATGAGAGTGTCCAATTATTATCGCTTCACACAGATATTGTCAGCTTCATAATGGGCGCCAGTCAGCAAATAGTTTGATGGCAGTATCTACAAGGCTTCGATGAAAAATTCTTTTGGTTTTACCTGGTATCTGGCGGGGCTGAGCATGCTCGGTTATCTCGCCATGGACATGTACTTGCCGGCGTTTGGCGCCATGGGCGAGCAGTTGAACATTGGTGCTGGCGCGGTGGGCGCCAGCTTGAGTATTTTCCTTGCCGGGTTTGCGGTGGGGCAGTTGCTGTGGGGGCCGCTCTCGGACCGCCTGGGGCGCAAGCCCATCCTGCTCGCCGGCCTGAGCCTGTTTGTGCTCGGTTGCCTGGGCATGTTCTGGGTTCAGAGCGCGCCGCAACTGCTGGCCCTGCGCTTTATGCAGGCGATTGGTGTGTGTGCCGCCGCCGTCAGCTGGCAGGCCTTGGTGATTGATCGCTACCCGGCCGACAAGGCCCACCGCGTCTTCGCCAGCATCATGCCGTTGATGTCGCTATCGCCGGCCCTGGCACCGCTGTTGGGCGCCATGGTGCTGAATCACTTTGGCTGGCAAGCGATCTTCGGCGTGTTGCTGGTGGTGTCGTTGTTGCTGTTGTTGCCGACCCTGTTCCTGCGCAATGTGCCCAAGCGTTCGGAGCACAAGGGCAGCCCGGTGCGTCTGGGGTACGGGCAATTACTCACCTCGAGGGTGTTTACCGGCAATGTGATGATCTTCGCCGCCTGTTCGGCCAGCTTCTTCGCTTGGCTGACCGCCTCGCCGTTCATCCTCGGTGGCATGGGCTACAGCCCGAATGACATTGGCCTCAGCTACGTACTGCCGACCCTGGCGTTTCTCGTTGGCGGCTACAGTTGCCGCAGTGCCTTGCAGCGCCTGCCGGGTAAAACCCTGCTGCCGTGGTTGCTGGTCGCCTATTGCTTGAGCATGGTGGCGTTGTACTTGGTGGCTACCTTGAGTGTGCCGACCCTGACCACCTTGTTGATCCCGTTCTGCCTGATGGCGCTGTGCAACGGCGCCAGCTACCCGATTGTGGTGGCGAATGCGCTGATGCCCTTTGCGGAAAATTCCGGCAAGGCGGCGGCCCTGCAAAACACCCTGCAGTTGGGCCTGTGCTTCGTGGCCAGCCTGTTGGTGTCGTCGATGATCGAGCAGCCGCTGTTGATTACGGTAATTGTGATGCTGGCGACGGCGCCACTGGCGGTGTTGGGGTATTGGCTGGCACGGCCGAAGGGCAACTCTTCCGAACTGGCCAACGCCTGAGCTGACAATGCGGTCAAAATGTGGGAGCTGGCTTGCCTGCGATAGCGGTGTATCAGCGCCAGATGGGCCAACAGACAGGCCGCTATCGCAGGCAAGCCAGCTCCCACATTTGAAGTGAGGTTCTTCAGTCAGAACGTCACTTCCATGTTCAGCGTAGGCGTCGAGGTGCGGCTACCACGGCCGCCGTCCACCCCGAACTTGTTATGCCAGTACTCATACCCCACCCCCAGGTACAGGTTAGGCTTGACGCTTTTACCCGGTCGCACCGCCACCATCAGCGCTGTACGCATCAAGGCCTCCGCTGCCGTATCGCGGCCATGGTAATCCTCGCCTTTCTCCCCGACGTAATTGATAAACCCCTGGAATTTCGCCGCATGGTTGCCCACCTCGAACGGTCGCATCCAGCTCAGGTTGAGCATGTAGGTAGCGTCGAAGGTGTGGTTCGACTCTTGCGCGCCGGGAATTCCGGTGTGGTTCTTTTCCTTGTAGTACATCAGGCTCAGGTCCAGCACGCCGACAGTGTTGAACTTCAACGTGGGGCCAATCACCAGGGCGCGCTTCTTGGCGGAGGCGAAGTTGTTGTTACGGTTGGCGTCGAAGCCCAGGGTCAGCGCGTAATCCTTGATCAGCCCCGTGCCCGGCGGCAAGTCGAACACACGTGAGGCATATAGCTGATGCCGGTACACGGCGTACACCTCGCTGCCACCGTGGTCGGTGCCCTTGCGCGGGTCGCTGCTGTCGGACAGGAATACGTCGAGGTTGAGGAAATTGCTGCCGTAACGATAGCCGCTGGCGTGGGTAAAACTGTAGATGCGCTTGCTGAAGTCGTCGGGGTTGTTCGGGTTGGTGAAGTGCTGTCCGTAGCGAAACCCGACGCTGTTGTTCATCCACTCCACCGCAACAGCCTCCCCGCCGCCGAGAAGGGTCAATGCGACGGTGGCGCCCTGTAGTGCCTTTTTCATTATTTTTGTCCTTTGGCGTTCTGGCTCGTGACGGCCGGATTGTTTTTGTAACGCCGTTGGAGGGTATCTTGTTCGATTGATTGTATACAACTCTATGGACATACAGTCTGGACATTGCATACAGTGAGCGCACAACAAAAACAGAGAACCCCCTCACCATGACTATCCCGAAGGCGTCACCGCAGCGGCCCGAAGATGAAAATCTGGGCGTCGCCGCCAACATGGCTTACGGCCTGCAGCATGTGCTCACCATGTATGGCGGCATCGTCGCCGTGCCGTTAATCGTCGGCCAGGCCGCCGGCTTGTCGCCGGCGGATATCGGCTTGCTGATTGCTGCGTCGCTGTTTGCCGGTGGCCTGGCCACGCTGTTGCAAACCCTGGGCCTGCCGTTCTTCGGCTGTCAGTTGCCGCTGGTGCAGGGCGTGTCGTTCGCGGGTGTGGCGACCATGGTGGCGATTGTCGGCAGCGACGGTGCCGGTGGTGTGCCAGCGATTCTCGGGGCGGTGATGGCCGCGTCCTTTATCGGTTTATTGATTACCCCGGTGTTCTCAAGGATCACCAAGTTTTTTCCACCGCTGGTGACGGGCATTGTGATTACCACCATCGGCCTGACCCTGATGCCCGTAGCGGCGCGCTGGGCCATGGGTGGCAACAGCCGGGCGGCAGATTTTGGCAGCATGTCCAACATCGGCCTGGCCGCGCTGACCCTGGTGCTGGTGCTGCTGCTGAGCAAGATCGGCAGCGCAACCATCTCTCGCTTGTCGATCCTGTTGGCCATGGTGATCGGCACGGTGATCGCGGTGCTGCTCGGCATGGCGGACTTCTCCGGTGTGATGCAGGGGCCGATGTTCGGTTTCCCCACACCCTTTCACTTCGGCATGCCCACCTTCCATGTGGCGGCGATCATTTCCATGTGCATCGTGGTGATGGTGACGCTGGTGGAAACGTCGGCGGATATCTTGGCGGTGGGTGAGATCATCGACACCAAGGTGGACTCCAAGCGCCTGGGCAACGGCTTGCGTGCCGACATGTTGTCGAGCATGTTCGCGCCGATCTTCGGTTCGTTTACCCAGAGCGCGTTCGCCCAGAACGTCGGCCTGGTGGCGGTGACAGGGGTCAAGAGTCGGTTTGTGGTGGCCACTGGCGGGGTGTTCCTGGTGGTGCTCGGCCTGCTGCCATTCATGGGGCGGGTGATCGCGGCCGTGCCCACCTCCGTGTTGGGCGGCGCCGGGATTGTGTTGTTCGGCACAGTGGCGGCCAGTGGGATTCGCACGCTGTCCAAGGTGGATTACCGCAACAACATGAACCTGATCATCGTTGCCACCTCTATCGGCTTCGGCATGATCCCCATCGCCGCGCCGAGCTTCTACGATCAGTTTCCAAGCTGGTTCGCGACCATCTTCCACTCGGGCATCAGCTCGTCGGCAATCATGGCAATATTGCTGAACCTGGCGTTCAACCACTTCACCGCCGGCAACTCGGACCAGCAGTCAGTGTTTGTGGCGGGGACTGAGCGCAGCTTGTGCTTTCGCGACGTGGCTGCGTTGCGCGACGGCGATTACTACCGGGGAGGGAAGTTGTTTGATGCCGAAGGTAAGGAGATTCCGTTGGTGGCCGATGCCCTGAGGAAAACATCCAAGCCTGAGACCAGCGAGGTTTAACGAGCGACCCCGCGTACCCTGTGGGAGCTGGCCTGCGATAGCGATGGTGAATTCACCGGCGCTATCGCAGGCCAGCCAGCTCCCACAGGGATTCAGCCGGCCTTGAGGGCTTTGTGCGGCAACGAACACGCCTCATCCAGAAACTTCACCACCGTCCCCATGCACGCCTGGCGTTCTTCCACATGGGGCATGTGGCTGGAGTCTTCAAACAGTGCCCAGCGCACATCCGCTATCTCATCCAGGAACGGCTTGACCACCAACGGTGTGGCTTCGTCATGTCGACCGGAAATCACCAGGGTTGGCACCTTGATGGCTGACAGGCGGCCGATCACATTCCAGTCCTTCAAGCTGCCAATCACGTGAAATTCGGTCGGGCCGCTCATGGCGTGGTACACCGTCGGGTCGGCATCCACCTGGGCGAAGGTGCGTGCCACTTCTTCGGGCCATGGGTTGACCCGGCACACATGCTGGTCATAGAAAATCCGCGAGGCCGCCAGGTATTCCGGGTCTTGGTAGGTGCCGGCCTGCTCGTGCTTGAGCAGGGTTTCATGCACGCCTTCAGGCAACAGCTTGCGCAGGCGGTTGGCTTCGCTGACCCAGGTGCGCATGCAGGTGGGAGAGTTGGCAGGGATAAACGCGCGCAGGCCCTTGGGTTGCAAGATCGCGTGTTCGCTGCCGAGCATGCCGCCCCAGGACTGACCGAGGATCGCGTAGTTCTCACTGATTTGCAGGTGGTCCAGCAGGTTGTTCAACTCGTCGAGGAACAGGCCGATGGTCCAGAACGACGGGTCTTTTTCCGGTAAGTGCGTGGAGCGGCCGTTGCCCAATTGGTCGTAGTGGATGACCGCGTGGCCGCTGGCGGCGACGTCCTTGAAGGCGTCGACGTAATCGTGGGTGCAGCCCGGCCCGCCATGGATGATCACCAAGGGCGTGCGGCCTGTGGTCAGGTCGCCGGTGACGCGATACCAGGTCTGATAGGCGCCAAAGGGCGCGTAGCCTTCGCGAACTTTTTCGATGAATTCCATTTCGTACCCTGCTCTGAAAAAAAGGATCAGGGTTACGATAGTCTGAACAAAAAGTTTAGGTAACTAGCAAAACAGATAGGTTTTTGCCGAAAGCTCAACCTTCCAGCAAGCGGTAGTGGGTGGCGCGAACCACGGCCTGAACACGGTTCTTGGCGCCCAGTTTGTGCATGGCCGAGGCCAGGTGCAGAGTGACCACCGCCAGGGAGCGGCTCAATTGCGAGGCGATTTCGGCGGCGGTCAGGCCTTCAGCCGCCCATTTCAGGCATTCGCGCTCGCGCTTGGTCAGGCGTATGTGCGGATAAGCCCGCACCTCCTTGCTGAACAGCGGGTACGCCGCTTCCTGGAGGGCATGGGTAATCAGGCTGAAATCGGCCAGCGTATGTTGGGCGTCCTTCAATACCGTGCGCGCCTTGCCGGTGCGCAACCCGGTCAGCGAGGCGAAGCCGCCCCGGGGCAGATGAATCGGCACGCTGACGCCGCAGGTCAGCTGACGCTCATGCAGATAAGAAGAAACGGGGGCGTGGCAGGGGTCGATGATCTTTTGCAGGGCCGTCTCAGTCTTGGCCTCATAGGACCAGACAAACGGCGACACTGTGCTCAGCGCCAGGTGTTGCACCGGGTCGATCTGGTAAAACCCTTCGCTGCACCATAAGGCGTGCCAATCGGCCGGTGTGTTGCGCAGTTGCAACAGCGAGGGCGTGATCAGTGCGCCGTTGAGGTCGATGGGCACCGGGGTGTAGTCATACACCAGGGCATCGAAGCCCAGTTGTTGGGCAAGGATAAACGTATTGTCCATCTGTTCATCCAGGCTCCTGCCCGGTATGAGGCGATTATTGAAGGCGGTCAGCTTGGCCAGCATCCGTTCTGCTCCCGAATTCATTTGAATCTCGACTTGCTGCAAGTAGAATGCCACGCCCCGGCGAAGGACTGCCAGGCCAAACCTATAAGAAATACTAGGTTATGGACGCACGGCATCCTCGGTAGTGTTGACCTGATAAACGGCCGCTACCCGCCAGGCCGATACAACACAAGGAATGTATGCATGTGGCGTGAAATTGCCCCCGACCAGCAGTACAACGTGCAAGTCGACGGCCATAACCTCGTGGTCTACAGCTTTGGCGAAGGCGATGAGGTGCTGCTGTGTCTCAACGGCGGGCCGGGCCTGCCGTGTGACTATCTGCGCGACGCCCATGGCTGGCTCAAAGCACATAACCTGCGAGTGGTTGCATTCGACCAGCTTGGCACGGGCGCATCAGCCAGACCAACCGATGCCTCACTGTGGGAAATCCGCCGTTATGTCGAAGAAGTCGAGACCGTGCGCCAGGCGCTGGGCCTGGGCCGCGTGCATTTGCTCGGGCACTCCTGGGGCGGTTGGCTGGGGATCGAATATGCCGTGCATTATCCCGGTGCGCTCAAAAGCCTGATCCTGGAAAACACCGTCGGCGACATTCCCCACCTGTCCCAGGAACTGGAGCGTCTGCGCGGCGCTCTGGGCAGCGAAACCGTGGCCATGATGCAACGCCACGAAGCCATGGGCACCCTCGACCACCCGCAGTATCAGGCCGCCATCACCTTGCTCAACTACCGCCACGTGTGCCGGCTCGACGAATGGCCAGAGCCCGTCAAGCGGTCCCTGGGCGACTGGAACATGGGGCCGTACGAAACCATGCAAGGCCCCAACGAGTTCCTCTATATCGGTAACCTCAAGGACTGGAACCGCCTCAAGGAAATGGCCGAGTTCAATATGCCGATCCTGATCACCACCGGCCAGCATGATGAACTCACCCCCGCCTGTGCGATGCGCATGAAACTCGCGGCCCCCCACGCCGAGTTGCATGTGTTCCCCAACAGCAGTCATATGCCTTTTTACGAGGAGCCGCAGGCGTACTTCCCGGTGCTGCTGGACTTTCTCGCTCGCCACCGAGGCTGACGCATGAACCTGGCGCGCTACCGTTTTGTGTTGTCCCGGCCCCTGCAATTGCTGCCGGTGCTGCTGGGCATCAGCCTGATCACCTTCGTGTTGGTGCGCTCGATTCCTGGCGACCCGGCGCGTGCCTTGCTGGGTTCGCGCAGCACGCCGGATGCGCTGCTGAAGATCCGCGCCCAGTTCGGCCTCGACCAGCCCTTGTGGCTGCAATACTTTTACTTCCTGAAAAACCTGCTCAAGGGCGACCTCGGCCAATCGCTGCTGTACAAGGTCGACGCCCTGAAACTGATCGTCACCCGGATCGAGCCGACGCTGGTGCTGGTGCTAGGCAGCGTGGTGCTCGCTTTGTTGATAGCGGTGCCACTGGCAACGATTGCGGCGCGCCAGCAAGGCCGTTGGGCGGACAAGCTGATCCGCGTGTTCACCACGGTCGGCCTGGGCATGCCGGCGTTCTGGCTGGGGTTGATGCTGATCCTGCTGCTCAGCGTGAAATGGGGCTTGTTCCCGGTGTCCGGTTACGGGCGCACCTGGCTGGACAAGGCGCACCACATGCTTTTGCCATGCCTGACCATCGCCCTGGCGCTGTCGGCGGTGCTGGTGCGCAACCTGCGGGCGAGCATGTTGATGGAGTTGCAGGCGGACCACGTCACCGCCGCACGTGCACGCGGGCTGTCGGAAGGCGCGGTGTTTCGCCGGCATGTACTGCCCAACGCCCTGGTGCCGGCGGTCAACCTGCTGGCGGTCAACATCGGTTGGCTGATCAGCGGCACGGTGGTCATCGAAAGCCTGTTCGCGATTCCAGGTATCGGCCAGTTGCTGGTGCGCGGCATTTTCACCCGTGACTACATGGTGGTGCAGGGCGTGGCGATGGTGCTGGCCTGTGCCACGGTGGTGGTCAACTTCCTGGCCGACCTGGTGACAGTGGCTCTCGACCCACGGGTAAAGATGCAATGAGCAGCCGCCCATTGATTGCCCCGTGGCGCTTGCGCCTGCGCTTTGGTTTTCGCAATGGTCGACTGACCGCCGCGTGGGGTTTGTTGATCCTGTTCGCGTGGTTGGCCCTGGCGCTGTTTGCGCCGTGGGTCGCGCCCTATGACCCTATCGCGCAGGACACCAGCATGAGTTTGCTGGCCCCCAGCCTTGCCCATCCGTTGGGTACGGACAATTACGGCAGGGACATCCTGTCGAGGGTGATCTGGGGGGCGCGCATCGACCTGCAGTTGGCGGTTATCGGGGTGATCTTCCCGTTCATCATTGGCACCTTTATCGGTGCGGTCTCGGGTTATATCGGCGGGCGTTTCGACAGTGTCTGCATGCGTGTGATCGATGTGGTGCTGGCGTTCCCGTTCCTGGTGCTGATGCTGGCGATCATGGCCATCCTCGGGCCGGGCTTGCAGAGTTTTTACATCGCCATGGCGCTGGTGGGCTGGGTGTCGTACGCGCGCCTGATTCGCTCGCAGATCCTGGTGCTCAAGGAAAGCGAGTTCGCCCTGGCCGCCAAGAGCCTGGGCTTTGGCCATGGACGCATTCTGTTCCGGCATTTGCTGCCTAATGCGCTGTTTGGCTCCATTGTGTTTTCCATGTCTGACGCGGTGCTGGTGCTGCTCAACGGCGCCGCCGTCAGTTACCTGGGCCTGGGGGTGCAACCACCGACCGCCGAATGGGGGACGATGGTGGCCGAGGGGCAAGCCTTTATCACCACCGCCTGGTGGATCTGCACCTTTCCGGGCCTGGCCATCGTGACCTTGGCCATGGGCTTCAGCCTGTTGGCCGATGGTGTTGCGCAGGTATTGGGAGAGCGCTCATGAGCCTGTTGCAGGTGCGCGACCTCAGTGTGATCGCCAACAACGCCGGGCGTGAGGTCACCTTGGTGGATCGGGTGTCCTTAGACCTGGCCGAAGGTGAAATCCTTGGCCTGGTGGGCGAGAGCGGTTCCGGCAAGACCATGGCCTGTCGCGGCCTGATGCGTCTGTTGCCATCGCCCAACCTGCGGGTGCAGGGCGGCGCGGTGCAGTTGGCCGGCCAGGACCTGTTGGCACTGGATGATGCCGGTATGCGCGCCGTGCGCGGCGGGCAGTTGGGCATGGTCTTCCAGAACCCCAGCAGCCACCTCGACCCGTTGATGCGCATCGGTGAGCAGATCGCCGAGGGCATCCGCCTGCACCAAGGCGCGTCGAAAAAAGACGCGCGCTTGCAGGCGATCGAGGTATTGCGTCAGGTCGGGATTCCCGACCCGCAGGCGCGGGTCGACAACTACCCCCATGAGTTTTCCGGTGGCATGCGCCAGCGCGCAATGATCGCCGTGGCCCTGGGCTGCAACCCGAAGGTGTTGATCGCCGACGAACCGACCACGGCCCTGGATGTGACGGTGCAGGCGCAAATCCTGCGGCTGTTGCTCGACCTGCGCGACCAGCGTGGCCTGTCGATCATCATGATCACCCATGACCTGGGCGTGGTGGCGCAAACCTGCGATGCCATCGCCGTGATGTATGCCGGGCGCCTGTGCGAGCACGGCAGCAAATACGAACTGCTGGCCCAACCGCAACATCCGTATACCGCAGGCCTGATCGACTGCCAGCCAGCCCACAGCAGTGGGCATGCGTTGTTACGCACCATTGCTGGCCAGCCGCCGTTGCTCGATGCATTGCCCGACGGCTGCCGCTTCCACCCGCGCTGCCCACAGGCCGGCGCCTTGTGCGCCGAGTTGCTGCCCCAAGGCGCACGCGTGGCCTGTCACTACCCGTTGGGAGCGCGCCCATGAGCCTGTTACAGGTCAAGGATTTGGAAGTGCGCTTTACGGCGTCCGGCAGCGGCCTGTTTGGCCTCAACCGCCAGTGGGTGAGGGCGGTGAACGGGGTGTCGCTGAACCTCGCCGCCGGTGAAACCCTGGGTTTGGTGGGCGAGTCCGGCAGTGGCAAGAGCACCCTGGGCCGGGCAATTCTGCACCTCAACCCGATCAGCGCCGGGCAGGTGCTGTTCGACGGTATCGACATGGCCCATGGCAGTGCCATCGACATCGCCCGGCTGCGGCATGAGACCGCGATGATTTTCCAGGACCCCTACGCCGCGCTCAATCCACGGCACAGCATTGGCGAAACCATCGCCGAGGTACTGCGTGTGCAGCGTAAGGTGGCGGCGCAGCAGATTCCTGATCGTGTGAATGAGTTGCTCGAACTGGTCGGCTTGCGTCCTGAGCTGGCTTCACGCAAGCCCGGCTCCCTCAGTGGCGGCCAGTGCCAGCGCGTGGGTATCGCCCGGGCGCTGGCGGTGGAGCCGCGCCTGATCATTGCCGATGAATGCGTGGCCGCGCTGGATGTGTCGATCCAGGGCCAGATCATCAACCTGCTGCTGGAACTGCAACAGCGTATGAACCTGGCGATCCTGTTTATCGCCCATGACCTGGCCATCGTAAGGCGCCTATGCGACCGCGTGGCCGTGATGTACCTGGGCAAGATCGTCGAGGAAGGCCCGGTGGAAGCGGTGTTTACCACGCCGCGTCACCCGTATACGGCGGCGCTGATCCAGGCCATCCCGGAGATCGATCCGCACCGACCATTGCCTGCGCAGCCATTGCCCGGCGAGCCGCCGAGCCCGCTGAATCTGCCGACAGGCTGTGCCTTTCACCCGCGTTGCCGGTATGCGCGAGCCATGTGTTCCTCGGTATTGCCTCCCACCCATTTCCTGCACGAGCATCGGTACAGTTGCGTGCTTGAAGACCCTTTGCTTTGACCCTCTGCCATTCATTAACAAGGAGTTGTGATATGCACTCGCGCCACTTGAAATTGCTCGCCGCCGCTACCCTCACGGCCTGGTCGCTGACCGCCGGCCTGGCCCAGGCCGCCGGTGTGCTCACCATCGGCTGCCGTGAAGACAGCACCACTTTCGACCCGATCAAAAGCGCGCAAAACCGCGACACCTGGGTATTTGCCAACGTCTACGACACCCTGGTGCGCGTGGATAACCTGGGCACCAAGATGGAACCGGGCCTGGCCGAAAGCTGGGACATTTCCAAGGATGGCCTGACCTACACCTTCAAGCTGCGCGAGGCGAAGTTCTCTGACGGCTCGCCAATCACTGCCGCCGACGCCGCGTTCAGCCTGCTGCGAATCCGCGACAACAAGGCCTCGTTGTGGAGCGACCCGTTCAGCCTGATCAACACCGCCACGGCCAGCGATGCCAAGACCCTGGTGGTCACCCTGAAAACCCCGGCGGTGGCCTTCCTCTCGCAACTGGCGTCGCCGACGGTGTCGATCCTGTCGGAAAAAGCCATGACCAAGATGGGCGAAGACGCCTACTCGGAAAACCCGGTGACGTCCGGCGCGTTTACCGTGGACGAGTGGCGCAAGGGCGACCGCGTGATCCTGAAGAAAAACCCGAATTTCTGGCAGGCCGGCAGCGTGAGCCTGGACGGCGTGGAATGGGTGTCGGTGACCGATGACAACACGCGCATGCGCATGGTGCAGAACAACGAACTCGACACGGCGATATTTGTGCCGTTCTCCCGCGTGGAAGAGCTGAAAAAAGACCAGAACGTGGTGATCCACGCCGACCCGTCCACCCGTGAAGATCACCTGTTGATCAACCACGAGCACGGCCTGTTGGCCAAGCCGCAAGTGCGCCAGGCCCTGGACATGGCCATCGACAAGCAATCGCTGGTCAAAGCCGTCACTTACGGTCAAGGCACCGTGGCTTATTCCTACATTCCAAAGGGCTCGCTGTACCACTACGCCAACAACCTGCAACGCCCGTACGACCCGGCCGAAGCCAAGAAGCTGCTGGCCGCTGCAGGTGCCCAGGATTTGAAGCTCAACTACGTGGTCAACGCCGGCAACGAGGCCGACGAGCAGATCGCGGTGATCATCAAGGACCAGCTAGCCAAGGTCGGTGTGACCGCCAACCTGCAAAAAGTCGACCCGACCCAAAGCTGGCAGATGCTGGTGGACGGTGAATACGATATTTCGGTGATGTACTGGACCAACGACATTCTCGATCCCGACCAGAAAACCACCTTCGTGCTGGGCCACGACACCAACCAGAACTACATGACCCGCTACAAGAACGACCAGGTCAAGGCATTGGTGGCGGCCGCGCGGATCGAGGCAGACCCGGCCAAGCGTGAGCAAATGTATGTGGAGTTGCAGAAGCTGGCCAAACAGGATGTGAACTGGATTGACCTGTACTACAGCCCGTACATCAACATCTCACGCAAGAACGTAAGCAACTTCCTGCAGAACCCGTTGGGGCGTTTCACCTTGGAGGAAGTGGTCAAAAACTGAGTATTTGAGTACACCACAAAGCAATGTGGGAGCTGGCTTGCCTGCGATAGCATCACTGCGGTGTAACTGAATCACCGAGGTGTCTGCATCGCAGGCAAGCCAGCTCCCACCTTTGTTTTGCGGTGTGTCAGGGTTTATTGCGCATCGAAGGCCTGGCCATTGATGCCCGCACTGTCGGGCCCCATCAGGTACAGGTACACCGGCATGATCTCTTCCGGCGCCGGCCTTTCCATCGGGTTTTCCCCTGGGTACGCCTGGGCGCGCATGCTGGTGCGGGTGCCGCCCGGGTTGATGCTGTTGGCGCGCACTGCGGCCACATCTTCCAGCTCATCGGCCAGGGTTTGCATCAGCCCCTCGGTGGCGAACTTGGACACGCCATAGGCACCCCAATAAGCACGGCCCTTGCGCCCGACGCTGCTGGAGGTGAACACCACCGACGCATCCTGGGACAGCTTGAGCAACGGCAGTAAAGTGCTGGTCAGCATGAACATCGCGTTGACGTTGACGTGCATCACCCGCATGAAGTTCTCGCCAGACAACTGCTCGATGGGCGTGCGTGGGCCGATGATCGAGGCGTTGTGCAACAGGCCGTCGAGGTGGCCGAATGCCTTTTCGATCATCGCTGCCAGCTCATCGTATTGATGGGGCAGGGCGGTCTCCAGGTTGAACGGGATCACGACGGGCTGCGGGTGGCCGGCGGCTTCGATCTCGTCATACACCTGGGCCAGGTTGGCTTCGGTCTTGCCCAGCAACAGCACGGTGGCGCCATGGGCGGCATAGGTCTTCGCCGCTGCCGCGCCAATCCCGCGACCGGCGCCGGTTACCAGGATGATCCGGCCTTTGAGCAGTTCTGGAGGGGCAGAATAATCAAACATAAATAGCCTCGACAAAATTCAAGGTGATACACCACTCAAAGTGGAATCCATTTCCTGTGGGAGCTGGCTTGCCTGCGATGGCGGTGTACCTGTCGGCAGATGTGCTGGCTGGCAGACCGCTATCGCAGGCAAGCCAGCTCCCACATTGATCTCAGTGTTGTTGAGATCTTCGAACAATCAGCAACTGCACAGCGCGTTATCCAGCACCTTGCGCAATTCCAACGGGTGATCCACCACCACATCCGCGCCCCAGTGGCGTGGGTTGTCATCCGGGTGGATATAGCCATAAGTTACCGCCGCCGTGCGCGTACCGGCGTCGCGGCCGGATTCGATGTCGCGCAGGTCATCGCCCACGAACAGCACGCTGGCCGGGTCCAGGTCGAGCATCTTGCACGCCAGTATCATCGGCTCCGGGTCCGGCTTGCTGTTTTTCACATGGTCCGGGCAGATCAGCACGGCCGAGCGTTCGGCCAGGCCCAGGCGCTGCATGATCGGTTCGGCAAAGCGCACCGGCTTATTGGTGACCACGCCCCAGATCAGCTTGGCTTTCTCGATGTCTTCCAGCAGTTCGGCCATGCCGTCGAACAGTTTGCTGTGCACCGCGCAGTCCTTGAGGTAGCGCTCCAGGAATTCCTGGCGCAGCTCTTCAAAGCCTGGGGATTCAGGATCCATCGAGAAGGTCACGGCAACCATCGCCCGGGCACCGCCGGAGATTTCATCGCGGATGTGCTGCGGGTTGATCGGTTCCAGGCCGCGGTCGGCGCGCATGGCCTGGCAGATGGCGATAAAGTCCGGCGCGGTGTCCAGCAGGGTACCGTCCATGTCGAAGAGAACCGCTCGCAACTTCACAGGCTTACTCCTCGCGCAGGGTCTGGATCATGTAGTTGACGTCAACGTCGTTGGCCAGCTTGTAGTGCTTGGTCAGCGGGTTGTAGGTCAGGCCGATGATGTCCTTGACGGTCAGCCCGGCCTGGCGGCTCCATGCACCCAGCTCGGAAGGGCGGATGAATTTCTTGAAATCATGGGTGCCGCGCGGCAGCAGCTTCATGATGTATTCGGCGCCGATGATCGCGAACAGGTAAGCCTTGGGGTTGCGGTTGATGGTGGAGAAGAACACTTGGCCGCCGGGCTTGACCATACGGAAACACGCACGGATCACCGAGGACGGGTCTGGCACGTGTTCGAGCATTTCCAGGCAGGTGACCACGTCGAACTGCTCGGGCATTTCTTCGGCCAGGGCTTCGGCGGTGATCTGGCGGTACTCCACGCTCACGCCGGATTCGAGCTGGTGCAACTGCGCTACGGCCAGCGGCGCTTCACCCATGTCGATGCCCATGACGGTGGCGCCTCGCTGGGCCATGGCTTCGCTGAGGATGCCGCCGCCGCAACCGACGTCCAGCACCTTCTTGCCGGCCAGGTTGACGCGCTCGTCAATCCAGTTGACCCGCAGTGGGTTGATATCGTGCAGGGGTTTGAATTCGCTCTCGCGGTCCCACCAGCGGTGAGCCAGGGCTTCAAACTTGGCGATTTCGGCGTGATCGACGTTGCTCATGGTGAATCCTCTGAATCTGATAAGTCGGTGTGTCGTGGCTGAACCCGAGGCTTCAGCCGCGTCGTTATTCGCTGTGCCCGCTGATGCGATGGCCCCAGGCAATGGCCGTGGCGGTCAACTGTTGTTCATCCATGCGGGTCAATTGCCGGTCGTCGAGCAATGGCTTGCCGGCAACCCAAAGGTGTTTCACGCAATCACGCCCGGTGGCATATATAAGCTGTGAGACCGGATCGTAGATCGGTTGTTGCGCCAGCCCGGAAAGATCAAAAGCGACGATGTCTGCCGCCTTGCCGACTTCCAGGGAGCCAATCTGGCTGTCCAGGCCCATCGCCCTGGCGCCGTTGAGTGTGGCCATGCGCAAGGCGCGGTGGGCATCCAGCGCAGTAGCCGAGCCGGCCACGGCCTTGGCCAGCATCGCCGCCGTGCGGGTTTCGCCGAGCAAATCCAGGTCATTGTTGCTGGCAGCGCCGTCGGTGCCGATGGCCACGTTGACGCCAGCCTGCCACAAGCGCTCCACCGGGCAAAAGCCGCTGGCCAGTTTCAGGTTCGATTCCGGGCAGTGAATGACGCTGGTGTTGCTTTCTACCAGTAAAGCCAGGTCGTCTTCGCTGATTTGGGTCATGTGCACGGCCTGAAAGCGCGGGCCCAGCAGGCCAAGGCGAGCCAGGCGCGCCAATGGCCGCTCGCCGGTCTGCTCGACGGCTTGCTGCACTTCAAAGGCGGTTTCGTGAACGTGCATATGGATCGCGGCGTCCAGCTCTTCGGCGATCACCCGGATCTTTTCCAGGTTGGCATCGCACACGGTGTAGGGCGCGTGGGGGCCGAAGGTGATTTTGATGCGCGGGTGGTGCTTGAGGTCGCCGAACAGCTCGATACCCTGGCGAATCGCCTCGTCGGCACTGCTGGCGCCGGGAATCGGAAAGTCGAGGATCGGCAGCGCGATCTGCGCACGCATACCGCTGTTGTGCACGCAGTCACTGGCGACCTTTGGGTAGAAATACATGTCCGAGAAGCAGGTGATGCCGCCCTTGATCTGCTCGGCAATGGCCAGGTTGGTACCGTCGCGCACGAACGCTTCATCGACCCACTTGGCTTCGGCGGGCCAGATGTGCTTTTCCAGCCAGGTCATCAGTGGCAAATCGTCGGCCAGGCCGCGGAACAGGGTCATGGCTGCATGGCCGTGGGCATTGACCAAGCCGGGGCTGAGCAGCATGCCGGGCAGTTCACGCACCTCTTGCGCCGCGAGCTTCAACGCCGCGTCCCGTGGCCCGATGAAGGCAATGCAGCCATCGCGGATGCCCAGGCCGTGCTCCTTGAGCACCACGCCAGCGGGCTCGACGGGTACCAGCCAGGTCGGCAGCAGCAACAAGTCGAGCGGGGCGGCAGTGGAGGTCATCGCAGGCTTCTTCCCAGGCAGCTATAAAAGAAGGGCGAAGTATACCCGAGCGTCCCGGCTGGCGGATCGCTATAATCGGCGGCTTTTGTTCATGAGTGCGGGGTAAGGGATGCGCGACCGACTGTTGGCTGCAGAGAAAGTGAAGGCCATCGAATGGCGTGATGGCGCGCTGCACCTGCTCGACCAGCGTGTTTTGCCGTCCCGGGAGCGCTGGGTGGCCTGCGGTACCGTTGAAGCGGTGGCCGACGCCATTCGCACCATGGTGGTGCGGGGCGCACCGGCCATCGGCATCTGCGCCGCCTATGGCTTGGTGCTCGCCGCCCGCGAGCGCATCGCCGAGGGCGGTGACTGGCAGGCCGCGTGGGAAGAAGACTACGCCTTGCTGGCCCATACCCGACCGACCGCATCGGCTTTGTTCTGGGCCTTGCAGCGCATGCGCGACCGTCTGGACCGCCTCAAGCAGCACGCCGACCCGCTGGTGGTGCTGGAGGCCGAAGCCGTCGCGATCCATGAGAGCGATCGGGAAGCCAATGTGGTCATGGCCCAGCTGGGTATGGAGCGGATTCGCAAGCACCAGGGCAATGCCCAGGCGATCCTTACCCATGGCAATGCCGGCGCGCTGGCTTGCGGTGGCGTTGGCACAGCCCTCGGGGTGATTCACGCGGCGTATCTGGAGGGGTTGGTCGAGCAGGTCTATGTCAATGAAACCCGCCCCTGGCTGCAAGGCTCGCGTCTGACGGCGTGGGAGTTGGCGGGCCAGGGCATCCCGGTGGCGGTGAATGCCGACTCCGCCGGGGCGCATATCCTCAAGACCAAAGGCGTGACCTGGGTGGTGGTGGGTGCTGACTGTATTGCCGCCAATGGCGATGTGATCAGCAAGATCGGCACTTATCAACTGGCCGTCTGTGCCATGCACCATGGCGTGCGTTTTATGGTGGTGGCGTCGAGTTCGACCCTGGATTTGATGATGGCTACTGGCGATGATGTTGCGCTGGAGCAGCGCGATAGTGGCGAGTTGCTTGAGGTTGATGGGCAGCGGTTGGATATTGCGGCGTTTAACCCTGTGTTTGATGTGACGCCTGCGGACCTGATTGACGTGATCGTCACCGAAAAAGGCATTGTCGAGCGGCCAGACACTGCCAAACTGGCCAAGTTGATGTGTCGTAAGCGGCTGCATTGAGTGTGTGGGTGCCTGTGGGGGCGCCATCGCAGGCAAGCCAGCTCCCACCTTTAACTGTATTCACAAATCAAAGGTGGGAGCTGGCTTGCCTGCGATTGGCCGTTAAGGTCAATAAAACTGCTGGATCCATCCTCAAAAAATACCACCACCGCGCCTCTGAGCCCCTCTCGTCCCCTTCAAGCCTGTCATCCGTCAAATTACTAGCCTCCATGCGCATCAGGGGGATAGGTGCGTGGCGGCGATTGTGATAACATCCGGCGGTTTCCAGGGCTGCCCCGAGGGGTTGCCTATAACGTGCAGATCCGTGTCATAACTCGTTGATTTGTCGTAAGTCGTTGTCAGGCACCGTGCCGGCAGCGGCGAGCTTCGTTCGTCCCGAATGGATGTGACGAGGTTTCACCCGAAAAAGGAATCAGGCTTCTCATGGGCGAACTGGCCAAAGAAATCCTCCCGGTCAATATCGAAGACGAGCTGAAACAGTCCTACCTCGACTACGCGATGAGCGTAATTGTCGGTCGGGCACTGCCTGATGCGCGCGATGGCTTGAAGCCCGTGCACCGGCGTGTGCTGTTCGCGATGAGCGAGCTGGGTAACGACTGGAACAAGCCGTACAAGAAATCTGCCCGTGTTGTCGGTGACGTGATCGGTAAGTATCACCCTCACGGCGACACTGCGGTGTACGACACCATCGTTCGGATGGCGCAGCCATTTTCCCTGCGCTACCTGCTGGTAGACGGCCAGGGCAACTTCGGTTCGGTGGACGGCGACAACGCCGCGGCCATGCGATACACCGAAGTGCGCATGACCAAGCTGGCGCACGAGCTGCTGGCCGACCTGCATAAAGAAACCGTGGACTGGGTGCCGAACTACGACGGCACCGAAATGATCCCGGCTGTCATGCCTACCAAGATTCCCAACCTGCTGGTCAACGGTTCCAGCGGTATCGCCGTTGGCATGGCCACCAATATCCCGCCGCACAACCTCGGTGAAGTCATCGACGGTTGCCTGGCCCTTATCGACAACCCTGAGCTGACCGTCGATGAGCTGATGCAATACATCCCCGGCCCGGACTTCCCGACCGCCGCGATCATCAACGGTCGCGCCGGCATCATCGAAGCCTACCGCACTGGCCGCGGGCGCATTTACATGCGTGCCCGCTCGATCATCGAAGACATCGACAAGGTCGGTGGCCGCCAGCAGATCGTCATCACCGAACTCCCTTACCAGTTGAACAAGGCACGCCTGATCGAGAAGATCGCCGAGCTGGTTAAAGAGAAGAAGCTGGAAGGCATCACCGAGCTGCGCGACGAGTCCGACAAGGACGGTATGCGCGTGGTCATCGAGCTGCGCCGCGGCGAAGTGCCCGAGGTGATCCTCAACAACCTCTACGCCCAGACCCAGCTGCAAAGCGTGTTTGGTATCAACGTGGTTGCCCTGATCGACGGCCGCCCGCGCATCCTGAACCTCAAGGACCTGCTGGAAGCCTTCGTGCGTCACCGTCGCGAAGTGGTCACCCGCCGTACCGTGTTCGAACTGCGCAAGGCCCGCGAGCGCGGCCATATCCTGGAAGGCCAGGCGGTTGCGTTGTCGAACATCGACCCGGTGATCGCCCTCATCAAGGCCTCGCCAACCCCGTCGGAAGCCAAGGAAGCGCTGATCAGCACGCCTTGGGAATCCAGCGCCGTGGTCGCAATGGTTGAGCGCGCTGGCGCCGACTCGTGCCGCCCCGAGACCCTGGACCCGCAATACGGTCTGCGTGAAGGCAAGTACTTCCTGTCGCCAGAACAGGCCCAGGCCATCCTGGAACTGCGCCTGCACCGCCTGACTGGCCTGGAGCACGAGAAGCTGCTGGCCGAGTACCAGGAGATCCTCAACCAGATCGGCGAGTTGATCCGCATCCTCAGCAGCGCCGTGCGCCTGATGGAAGTGATCCGCGAAGAACTGGAAGTGATCCGCGCCGAATACGGCGACGTGCGCCGCACCGAAATCCTCGATGCGCGCCTGGACTTGACTCTGGGTGACATGATCCCGGAAGAAGAGCGCGTGGTGACCATCTCCCACGGCGGCTATGCCAAGACCCAGCCGCTGGCGGCCTACCAGGCCCAGCGTCGTGGTGGTAAGGGTAAATCGGCTACCGGCGTGAAGGATGAGGACTACATCGCTCACCTGCTGGTCGCCAACAGCCACACCACGCTGCTGCTGTTCTCCAGCAAGGGCAAGGTGTACTGGCTCAAGACTTACGAAATCCCGGAAGCCTCCCGCGCTGCCCGTGGCCGTCCGTTGGTCAACCTGCTGCCGCTGGACAGTGATGAATACATCACCACCATGCTGCCGGTCGAGGAATACACCGAAGGCCACTTCATCTTCATGGCTACCGCCAAAGGCACCGTGAAGAAGACCCCGCTGGAATCCTTCAGCCGTCAACGCAGCGTGGGCCTGATCGCCCTGGAGCTGGATGAAGGCGACGTGCTGATTTCCGCAGCCATCACTGACGGCGAACGCGAAGTCATGCTGTTCTCCGATGGCGGCAAGGTCACACGCTTCAAGGAATCCGACGTACGTGCCATGGGCCGTACCGCCCGCGGTGTACGCGGCATGCGCCTGCCAGAAGGGCAGAAGCTGATTTCGATGTTGATCCCGGAAGAAGGCAGCCAGATCCTCACCGCTTCCGAGCGTGGTTATGGCAAGCGCACCGCCATCAGCGAGTTCCCGGAGTACAAGCGCGGCGGCCAGGGCGTGATCGCCATGGTCAGCAACGACCGCAACGGCCGTCTGGTCGGCGCGGTGCAGGTGCTCGATGGCGAGGAGATCATGCTGATTTCCGACCAAGGCACCCTGGTGCGTACCCGTGTGGCGGAAGTGTCGAGCCTGGGCCGTAACACCCAGGGCGTGACCCTGATCAAGCTGGCCAAGGACGAAAAACTGGTCGGCCTGGAGCGTGTGCAGGAGCCTTCGGAAGTCGAAGGTGAAGAGCTCGAAGGTGAGGAATTTGAAGGCGAGGTGATCGCAGCTGGCGATGACAACGTCGACGAGCCAACCCTCGATGCTGCCGCAGACGAAGAAGAACCGCAGGAATAAGCGGACACACAGGGGGCGGATGAAGATTCGCCCCCTTGTTGTTTGTCCCGTATGAAATACAGCGCCCTTTGCCTGGACGCGGTCCATGTGGGAGCTGGCTTGCCTGCGATACAGGCGCCTCGGTCATTCAGTGATACCGCGGCGCTGCTATCGCAGGCAAGCCAGCTCCCACAGATGTCCGCTCCAGAACGAGGGCGTTGCTGACATGATTGCAGCCCCACCAGATCAGAGTGAGATTGGATGTGAGCAAGAGAGCCTATAACTTCTGTGCCGGTCCCGCGGCGCTTCCTGAAGCAGTCCTGCAGCGTGCGCAGGGTGAACTCCTCGACTGGCATGGAAAAGGCCTCTCCGTGATGGAAATGAGCCATCGCAGCGATGAGTTCGTGTCCATCGCCAACAAGGCCGAGCAGGACCTGCGCGACTTGCTGGACATCCCATCCAATTACAAGGTGCTGTTCCTGCAAGGTGGTGCGAGCCAGCAGTTCGCCCAGTTACCACTGAACCTGATGCCCGAAGGCGGCACTGCCGACTATATCGACACCGGTATCTGGGGGCAGAAGGCCATTGAAGAGGCCTCGCGCTACGGCCATGTCAACGTGGCAGGCACCGCCAAGCCCTACGACTACTTCGCCATTCCCGGTCAGAACGAGTGGAAGCTGACCAAGGACGCGGCCTACGTTCACTACGTCGCCAACGAAACCATCGGTGGCCTGGAATTTGATTGGGTGCCACAAGTAGGTGACGTGCCACTGGTGTGCGACATGTCCTCGGACATCCTCTCGCGCCCGATCGACGTGTCCCGGTACGGCATGATCTACGCCGGCGCGCAGAAGAACATCGGCCCGAGCGGCATCCTGGTCAATATCATTCGCGAAGACCTGCTGGGCCGTGCCCGCTCGCTGTGCCCGACCATGCTCAACTACAAGGTCGCGGCCGATAACGGCTCGATGTACAACACCCCGCCGGCGTTTGCCTGGTACCTCTCCGGCCTGGTCTTCGAGTGGCTCAAGGAGCAGGGCGGTGTGGCTGCGATGGGCAAGCTCAACGAAGAGAAGAAGCGCGTCCTGTACGACTTCATCGACGCCAGCGGCCTGTACAGCAACCCGATCAACCTCAGCGACCGCTCGTGGATGAACGTGCCGTTCCGCCTGGCTGATGATCGTCTGGACAAGCCGTTCCTGGCCGGCGCCGACGCGCGCGGCCTGCTGAACCTCAAGGGCCACCGCTCGGTGGGTGGCATGCGCGCCTCCATTTATAACGCCGTCGACATCCACGCCATCAATGCGCTGGTTGCCTACATGGCAGAGTTCGAGAAGGAACACGGCTAATGTCTGAGCAAGAACTCAAGGCCCTGCGCGTACGCATTGACGGCCTGGACGAGAAGGTCCTGGAGCTGATCAGTGAGCGCGCGCGCTGTGCCCAGGAAGTGGCCCGGGTGAAAATGGCGTCCCTGGCGGAAGGCGAAGTGCCGGTGTTCTACCGGCCCGAGCGTGAAGCACAGGTGCTCAAGCGTGTGATGGAACGCAACAAGGGCCCGTTGGGCAACGAAGAGATGGCGCGGTTGTTCCGTGAAATCATGTCCTCGTGCCTGGCGCTGGAGCAGCCGCTGAAAGTGGCTTACCTCGGCCCTGAAGGCACCTTCACCCAGGCAGCAGCCATGAAGCACTTCGGCCATGCGGTAATCAGCAAGCCGATGGCGGCTATCGACGAAGTCTTCCGTGAAGTCGCGGCCGGTGCGGTGAATTTTGGCGTGGTGCCGGTGGAAAACTCCACCGAAGGCGCGGTCAACCACACGCTGGACAGCTTCCTCGAACACGACATGGTGATCTGCGGTGAGGTGGAGTTGCGTATCCACCACCACCTGCTGGTGGGTGAAAACACCAAGACCGACAGCATCAGCCGTATCTATTCCCACGCCCAGTCCCTGGCCCAGTGCCGCAAGTGGCTGGACGCCCATTACCCGAATGTCGAGCGCGTGGCGGTGTCCAGCAACGCCGAGGCGGCCAAGCGGGTCAAGGGTGAGTGGAACTCGGCGGCGATTGCTGGCGATATGGCCGCGGGCCTGTACGGCCTGACGCGCCTGGCCGAGAAGATCGAAGATCGCCCGGATAACTCCACGCGCTTTTTGATGATCGGCAGCCAGGAAGTGCCGCCCACCGGCGACGACAAGACCTCGATCATCGTCTCCATGAGCAACAAGCCCGGCGCGCTGCATGAGCTGCTGGTGCCATTCCACGACAACGGGATTGACCTGACGCGCATCGAGACTCGTCCTTCGCGCAGCGGTAAGTGGACCTACGTATTCTTTATCGATTTCATGGGCCATCACCGCGACCCGCTGGTCAAGGGCGTGCTGGAGAAAATCAGTCAGGAAGCCGTGGCACTCAAGGTGCTGGGCTCTTACCCGAAAGCGGTTTTGTGAGGCTTTGACATGAGTGGCAACTTCCTCGCCCTGGCGCAGCCGGGCGTGCAACAACTCTCGCCTTACGTTCCAGGCAAGCCTGTGGACGAACTGGCCCGCGAGTTGAATCTGGACCCGTCCAAAATCGTCAAGCTGGCGAGTAACGAAAACCCGCTGGGCCCGAGCCCCAAAGTGTTGGCGGCGATTCGTGAAGAGCTGGCCGAACTGACCCGTTATCCCGATGGCAACGGTTTTGCGCTCAAGTCTTTGCTGGCGGACAAATGCCGGGTCGAGCTGAACCAGGTGACCCTGGGCAATGGCTCCAACGACATCCTTGAGCTGGTCGCCCGTGCTTACCTGGCGCCAGGCTTGAATGCGGTGTTCAGCGAGCACGCGTTTGCGGTCTACCCGATCGTGACTCAGGCGGTGGGGGCGGATGCTCGGGTGATTCCTGCCAAAGACTGGGGCCATGACTTGCCGGCGATGCTGGCGGCCATCGATGCCCAGACTCGCGTGGTGTTTATCGCCAACCCGAACAACCCGACCGGCACCTGGTTTGACGAGCAGGCACTGAACGAATTCCTGCAGGACGTGCCGGGGCATGTGCTGGTCGTGCTGGACGAAGCCTACATCGAGTACGCCGAAGGCAGCGACCTGCCCGATGGCCTGGATTTCCTCGCGGCCTACCCGAACCTGCTGGTGTCGCGTACGTTCTCCAAGGCTTATGGCCTGGCGTCGTTGCGGGTCGGTTATGGCTTGTCCACGCCCGTGGTAGCCGATGTGCTGAACCGCGTGCGCCAGCCGTTCAACGTCAACAGCCTGGCCCTGGTGGCCGCCTGTGCAGCGGTGCAGGATACCGAATACCTGGAAGAAGGCCGTCGCCTCAACGAAAGCGGCATGCTGCAATTGCAGGAAGGCTTTCGTGAGTTGGGCCTGGGCTGGATTCCGTCCAAGGGCAACTTCATCTGCGTCGACCTCGGCCAGGTGGCTGCGCCGGTGTTCCAGGGCTTGCTGCGCGAGGGCGTGATCGTGCGCCCCGTGGCGAACTACGGCATGCCGAACCATCTGCGTATCACCATCGGTCTGCCGGCTGAGAACAGCCGCTTCCTTGAGGCGCTGGCCAAGGTTCTGGCCCGTGGTTGATGTCACTGCATTGCAACCTGCTGTGCCTATGATCGGTCGCCTGGTGGTGGTCGGCCTGGGGTTGATCGGTGGCTCCTTCGCCAAGGGCCTGCGTGAAAGCGGGCTGTGTGGCGAAGTGGTGGGCGTGGACCTCGACCCGCAGTCGCGCAAGTTGGCGGTGGAGTTGGGCGTGGTGGACCGCTGTGAAGCGGACCTGGCCGTTGCGTGCCAGGGCGCGGATGTGATCCAGCTCGCTGTGCCGATCCTGGCCATGGAGAAATTGCTGGCGGTACTGGCAGGCATGGACCTCGGGCAAGCGATCCTTACCGATGTGGGCAGCGCCAAAGGCAACGTGGTGCGCGCGGCACGATTGGCGTTTGGTGGCATGCCGCCGCGCTTTGTGCCGGGCCATCCAATTGCTGGCTCCGAGCAGAGCGGGGTGGAGGCATCCAATGCGCAGTTGTTCCGTCGGCATAAGGTGATCCTGACGCCGCTTGCGCAAACCGATCCAACGGCGTTGGCAGTGGTGGATCGTCTCTGGCGCGAGTTGGGCGCGGATGTGGAGCATATGCAGGTCGAGCGTCACGACGAAGTGTTGGCAGCGACCAGTCACTTGCCGCATCTGTTGGCATTTGGCTTGGTGGATTCGCTGGCCAAGCGCAACGAGAACCTCGAGATTTTCCGTTACGCGGCGGGTGGTTTTCGCGATTTCACGCGGATTGCCGGCAGCGAACCGGTGATGTGGCACGACATCTTTCTCGCCAATCGCGAAGCGGTGTTGCGTACCCTGGACACCTTCCGCAGTGATCTCGACGCCTTGCGCGACGCCGTGGATGCGGGAGACGGCCATCAACTGCTGGGCGTGTTCACCCGTGCGCGGGTGGCGCGTGAACATTTCAGC
This sequence comes from Pseudomonas sp. MF6751, assembly GCF_016613265.1. Classification (NCBI taxonomy): domain Bacteria; kingdom Pseudomonadati; phylum Pseudomonadota; class Gammaproteobacteria; order Pseudomonadales; family Pseudomonadaceae; genus Pseudomonas; species Pseudomonas sp. MF6751. The sequence goes on along the minus strand of NZ_JAENSV010000010.1, from coordinate 48,472 downwards.
AAGATCCTCGCGCGCCGGGCCTACATGGAAACCGCAGTGAGCACCGATGACTTGACCTTCATCGCCAGCCCGGGTGGCCGCTTGAGCGGGCGCATCCGCGTGCCGGGTGACAAGTCGATCTCTCATCGTTCGATCATGCTGGGGTCGTTGGCCGAGGGTGTGACCGAGGTGGAAGGCTTCCTTGAGGGTGAAGACGCCCTGGCGACCTTGCAGGCTTTTCGTGACATGGGCGTGGTGATCGAGGGGCCACACCATGGACGAGTGACCATTCACGGTGTCGGCCTGCAGGGCCTGAAGGCTGCGCCGGGGCCGATCTATGTGGGTAATTCCGGCACATCGATGCGCCTGTTGGCCGGTGTATTGGCTGCGCAGAGCTTTGACAGCGTGCTGACCGGCGATGCCTCGCTGTCCAAGCGCCCGATGAACCGCGTAGCCAAGCCGCTGCGGGAAATGGGCGCGATCATCGAAACCGGACCGGACGGGCGTCCGCCACTGAGCATTCGTGGCGGGCAATCGCTCAAAGGCTTGAACTATGTACTGCCCATGGCCAGTGCCCAGGTGAAATCTTGCCTGTTGTTGGCGGGGTTGTACGCTGAGGGTAAAACCTCGGTGACCGAGCCCGCACCGACCCGCGACCACACCGAGCGCATGCTGCGCGGCTTTGGTTACCCGGTGGCGGTGCAGGGCGCGACGGCGTCGCTGGCGTCGGGGCATGGGTTGACCGCTACGCGTATTGAAGTGCCGGGGGATATTTCGTCTTCGGCGTTCTTCCTGGTGGCGGCCTCGATTGCCGAGGGCTCCGAGCTGTTGCTGGAGCATGTCGGTATCAACCCGACCCGCACCGGGGTAATCGATATCCTGCGGCTGATGGGGGCTGATATCACCCTTGAAAATCAGCGCGAGGTGGGCGGCGAGCCGGTTGCGGATCTACGTGTGCGTGCCGCCGCGCTCAAGGGCATCGAAATTCCAGAGGCCCTGGTGCCGTTGGCGATTGATGAGTTCCCTGTGCTGTTTATTGCCGCAGCCTGCGCTCAAGGTCGCACCGTTTTGCGCGGTGCCGAGGAGCTGCGGCTCAAGGAGTCCGATCGTATCCAGGTGATGGCCGACGGTCTGTTGGCCCTGGGCGTGAAGTGTGAACCCACGCCTGATGGGATTATCATTGACGGTGGCCCGATGGGCGGCGGTGAAGTGCATGCCCATGGCGATCACCGGATTGCCATGGCGTTCAGTGTGGCTTCCCTGCGGGCGATGGCGCCTATTCGTATCCTTGACTGCGCCAATGTTGCTACGTCTTTTCCGAACTTTCTGACACTGTGTGCCCAAGTCGGCATCCGTGTTGCCCAAGAGGCTCAATTGTGAATATCAAAGCACCGGTGATTACCATCGACGGGCCAAGCGGCTCGGGCAAAGGCACAATCGCTGGCATTCTGGCCAAGCGCCTGGGTTGGTGCCTGCTGGATTCTGGCGCGCTGTACCGCCTGCTGGCGTTCGCTGCGCACAACCATGGTGTGGACCTGACCAACGAAGAGTTGCTGACGAAGCTTGCCGCCCATCTGGATGTGCAGTTCATTGCGGCGACCGAGGGTCAGTTGCAGCGCATTATTCTGGAAGGTGATGAAGTCAGTGATGTGATTCGCACCGAGAGTATCGGCGCGGGCGCCTCCCAAGTGGCTGCGCTGCCCGCGGTGCGCGAGGCGCTGCTGCAGCGCCAGCGCGCATTCCAGGAGGCGCCGGGCCTGGTGGCTGATGGCCGCGACATGGGCACGGTGGTGTTTCCCGAGGCGCCGCTGAAGATTTTCCTGACCGCCAGCGCCGAGGAGCGGGCACGCCGCCGTTACTTGCAGTTGAAGGGCAAAGTCGATGGTGTTAGTCTGTCGAGTCTGCTAGATGAGATCCGTGCACGCGATGAGCGTGATACCCAGCGTGCGGTAGCCCCGCTCAAACCGGCGGCTGACGCCATACAGCTGGATTCCACGGAGCTGTCCATCGAGCAGGTGCTGGAACGCATCATGAGTGAAATCGCCATTCGCGATATCGCCGGGTGATCAAGAAGGCCGCAGGGGACCAGTCATAGTCCTGCGGTGGCTTCTTTTAACTGAAACTGACCCACACCGTCTGGGGTGTGGAGATGGGCGTATTCTTCGCCCTTATCAACAGGAATTAAAATGAGCGAAAGCTTTGCGGAACTCTTTGAAGAAAGCCTAAAAACCCTGAACCTTCAGGCAGGCTCCATCATCACCGGTGTTATCGTTGATATCGATTACCAAGCTCGCTGGGTAACCGTTCACGCTGGTCTGAAGTCTGAAGCTCTGATCCCGCTGGAACAGTTCTACAACGATGCTGGTGACCTGACTATCAATGTCGGTGACGAAGTTCACGTTGCTCTGGACTCGGTTGAAGACGGTTTCGGTGAAACCAAGCTGTCCCGTGAAAAAGCCAAGCGCGCTGAATGCTGGATTGTTCTCGAAGCAGCCTTCGCAGCTGAAGAAGTGGTCAAGGGCGTTATCAACGGTAAGGTTAAAGGCGGCTTCACTGTCGACGTTAACGGCATCCGTGCGTTCCTGCCAGGTTCTTTGGTCGACGTTCGTCCAGTGCGCGACACCACGCACCTGGAAGGCAAAGAACTCGAATTCAAAGTCATCAAGCTCGACCAGAAGCGCAACAACGTTGTCGTTTCCCGTCGCAGCGTGCTGGAAGCAGAGAACTCCGCCGAGCGTGAAGCTCTGCTGGAATCCCTGCAGGAAGGCCAACAAGTCAAAGGTATCGTCAAGAACCTCACCGATTACGGCGCATTCGTCGATCTGGGTGGCGTCGATGGCCTGCTGCACATTACCGACATGGCTTGGAAGCGTATCAAGCATCCTTCCGAAATCGTCAACGTTGGCGACGAGATCGATGTCAAGGTTCTGAAGTACGATCGTGAGCGTAACCGCGTTTCCCTGGGCTTGAAGCAGCTGGGCGAAGATCCATGGGTTGCTATCAAGGCTCGTTACCCAGAAAGCACTCGCGTAACTGCGCGTGTTACCAACCTGACCGACTACGGCTGCTTCGCAGAGCTGGAAGAAGGCGTGGAAGGCCTGGTACACGTTTCCGAAATGGACTGGACCAACAAGAACATCCACCCTTCGAAAGTCGTACAAGTCGGCGACGAAGTGGAAGTTATGGTTCTGGACATCGACGAAGAGCGTCGTCGTATCTCCCTGGGCATCAAGCAGTGCAAATCTAACCCATGGGAAGATTTCTCTGGCCAGTTCAACAAGGGCGATAAAATCTCCGGCACCATCAAGTCGATCACCGATTTCGGTATCTTCATTGGTCTGGACGGCGGCATCGACGGCCTGGTTCACCTGTCCGACATCTCCTGGAACGAAGTTGGCGAAGAAGCTGTTCGTCGTTTCAAGAAGGGCGACGAGCTGGACACCGTTATCCTGTCGGTTGACCCAGAGCGCGAGCGCATCTCCCTGGGTATCAAGCAACTGGAAAGCGATCCGTTCTCCGAGTACGTTCAAGAGAACGACAAAGGCGCCATCGTTAAAGGCACTGTGAAAGAAGTTGACGCCAAAGGCGCCATCATCGTTCTGGCCGACGATATCGAAGCGACTCTGAAAGCCTCCGAAATCAGCCGTGACCGCGTTGAAGACGCGCGCAACGTTCTGAAAGAAGGCCAGGAAGTAGAAGCCAAGATCATCAGCGTTGACCGCAAGAGCCGCGTGATTCAGCTCTCCATCAAGTCGAAAGACGAAGTGGAAGAGAAAGAAGCTATCCAGAGCCTGAAAGAAGCTGCTCCGGAAGCTGCTGCTGACACCACCATGGCGGCACTGCTGCGCCAGGCAATGGCTAAGCAGAACTAAGTTCTGTAAAGCTGTAGAAAAAGGGCGACCTCGGTCGCCCTTTTTTGTGCCTGAAATTTGATGAAGCAACTGCACCGAACGAAGGTGTTCAGCCCAATGTCAGAACTGACTATAGTTTTAAAAACGGCTATTTCGCGTTGCTGACTCAATAAGGGTTTGAATGAACAGAATTATCGTAGTACTCGCTTTGCTGGCGCTTGCAGGCTGCTCCTCTACCAGCGCCAAGACCCACGCCAAGCGCGGCGTCAGCGGCATCGAGATCGACTGCTCTGGCCTGGGCAACAAGTGGGAAAAGTGCGAAAAACGCGCCGCCCGTGAGTGCAAGATGCAGGGCTACAAGGTCATTACCCGCTCCAGTGATGCGGAGGACGAAGAGGGCGACTACCTGTTCGGCTGGAACCCTGCTGGCGCGGTGACGCGGACCATGTTGGTAATCTGTAAGTAAGGGGTTGACCGCTCGCTGAGCGTGTTTATTCAGCCCCACATAAGTTGACACATGGGCTGTTCAAATTCATCAACTCATGCTAAAACCTTCGGAGCGCTTTTCCTAGCTGCTTGAAAAAGAAGGGAAAAATATGACGAAGTCGGAGTTGATCGAACGAATTGTCACCCATCAAGGGCTGCTCTCATCCAAGGATGTGGAGCTGGCTATCAAGACCATGCTTGAGCAAATGTCCCAATGCCTCGCCACCGGAGATCGCATCGAAATCCGCGGCTTCGGCAGCTTCTCCCTGCACTACCGCGCACCGCGCGTAGGCCGCAACCCAAAAACCGGCCAATCCGTCAGCCTTGACGGCAAATTCGTTCCCCACTTCAAACCGGGCAAGGAATTGCGCGATCGGGTGAACGAAGAAGAGGAAGAAGGCGTCTGAGTGTTTTTGGGGAAGGAGAAGGGTATGCGTGGGTTTAAGCGCGTTGTTGCGGTGTTGATTGCGGTGCTTGCGGCTTTGGTGGTTCTGGCGTTTGTGCTGGAGAACCAGCAGGGCGTGGCACTGTCGTTCCTGGGGTGGAGTACTGCGCAGATGCCGGTGGCGGTGTTTGTGGTGGTGGCTTTGATTGTGGGGATGTTGATTGGGCCGGTGTTGGGGGTGGTTGCTCGTAGGCGGCCGCAAAGGACAGCCGTGAGTAGTCGAATTTAAGCTGACGTTCTCTCCTGTCAAGGCTGTCGACGTTATCCCTACGTGACCATTGTCAGGGATAGTGCTCCTGTCCGCCGTCTCCCCGTTTGCGTAGGTATAGCTATTAGCCTGTATGAGGCCGCAACCATCAATTAGTTTATGTGCCATCGTCGCTCTTTCGAGATTCACTACTAGCCTCACAGGGATAAGGCGGTTTCGTTGACAGAGTAGGATTCGTCCTACATGCAAGTGAAGGCTTGTAATATGCCAGAGAGATGGCAGAATGGAATCTGTTCTCGATAACAGGCATCTTGTGCGCTCAAAATTTAGCAGAGACGCTGATTTTGACGGGCATGCAATTAAAATAAAAACACGCAATCATGTCTGCATAACGAGCCCGCAGTTTCTCTTTGAAGGCAGGCCTTTGTTGTGAGTAGTAGCTTCCGCGTCCCTCCGGTACTTTCGTCTGGTGAAATCGATCTCGCCGCGCTTCTAAGCGCCGTATGGCAAAAAAAGAAAATCATCATGCTCGCCGCGATTGGTTTCGGCCTGGTAGCTGCATGCTATGCATTTCTGATAACTCCTCAGTACCAAGTCAGCAGCGTATTGAGGCCTGCCGCGCTTAACGAACTCGATGCGCTTAATCGCTCAGAGGTGTACAAGCTTCCTCCCAGTGAAGCGTTGATCAAAGTAGGGGCATCTCTTGAGTCTTACGATACTCGGTTGGGCTTTTTTCGAGCTAATCAGAAGCTATTTGAACGATTCGTACGACCGGGCCAAACCCTTGAGCAGAGCTTTGAAGAATTCAATCGTGATTCGATTGAATTGATCCCGCCGGACCCTAATAAAATGGGCTTGCTCAGTGCGAATATCCGAATCGAAATGATCTATTCCAAAGGGGTGGATGGCGTAAGTATTCTCAACGGTTTTGTCGATTATGCTATTGAGGAGGAGCGTCATCAGATAGCTGCCGATATGGACGTGATTGTCAAAAACCGGTTAGCTGAACTCAACGGTAAGCTAACCGCCGCGCGAGCGAATTATGATATTGAAAAAGAGGCTCGAATTGAATCGCTCCGCGAGGCTGATAATTTGAAGCGTGCTCAACTGCAAGATGAGCTCAAGGCATTACGCAATCAGCTGAAAGCTCAGCGTGCCGACCGAATAGCTCAACTGAGCGAAGCTATCGGAATAGCTAAATCGCTGGGAATCAAAAAGCCTACAACGCCTTCAGCCATGGGTGACGTCGAAAAGCTTGCTTCTGCAACCATGATGCGCACCGAGATCAACAATCAGCAAACACCACTTTACTTCATGGGAGTTGACGCGCTGGAGGCAGAGCGGACTGCTCTTGCTAAGCGGAAATCCGATGATTTTACAGAGGGTCGAATAGCGCAAATTGCTAAAGAGCTTCAACTGCTTCAGGCGAATCGCGAGGTGGAAGTGCTGAATCAGCGTAAAAAAGAGGATATTTTTTTGGTAGGCGTCCAGCCGCTTCGTTCCGAAATGGCTCGTCTTCAGGCGCTGAATATAGATATGAGCAGGATTAGGCTGGTAAATGTCGATAAGCTCGCGCTCGAGCCATTGGCACCTATCAAGCCAAAAAAGATACTCATCGTCCTACTCGGTGTTTTGTTGGGCGGTGTGCTCGCACTCCTGTTGGTGGTCTGCCGGTATGTGGCCTCTAGAAATTCGGCCTTAGCGACTCAGGTGAATATGCCTAAGCGGTGCTGACCGAAGATCACGCTCGGGGACGTCTTGGATGCGCTCCCACTGCGTGAAACTCAGGTGGCGCTTAGCTGTCGAAGCCTTGAGCTTGGTACAATGTTATTTTTCCACATTTGTATTTTGCGATCAGCGATCCGGAGGCTGGATTGCTGACCATTGAGCGATATGGCTTGTTGCTGGGCTACAAAAATATTCTCAAAAAAACGCACCGATGTTGACTGGCTTTGATATTAGTGAAAGAGATTTCTCGACGGGCCCTCGTCAGGCGGGAGTCCGTGTACGGCACCCGCCAAAAAATTTTGGAGGGGTGGTGTTTTTCTAACGTCGCACAATTGTATTGATGGGTATTTAAATGAGTAATGTTGATTATTTGGTTTCCATTGTGATTGCTACCCATAATCGGTCTAAATACGCGATTCCTTGTATTGAAAGTTTGCTAAGTATTGGTTCCAGCGAAATTCAAGTAGTTGTTCATGACACTAGCAATGATGTTTGTGAGCTGGCTGCCTGGGCTGGCCAAAGCGCCGATAGTCGATTGATTTATGTCCACTGGGCGGACCGGTTATCCATGACCGAAAATCATGAGCGTGCGCTCAAGCTAGCTACGGGTGAGTATATCTGTTTAATTGGTGATGATGATACTGTCTCGAGTTACATTATTGATATCGCAAACTATGCAAAAAAACAAAATATTAAAATGCTTACGCCGAAAGTTAAAGCTGCATATTACTGGCCTGATTTTAGAACTAAAAACTACGGTGCGGCCCACGCGGGGCGTATCTATCTGTCACACTTTGATTATTCGCTGACCAAGTATGGCGTTAAAGAAAGGCTCGACGAAGCGCTATCGTTAGCTTGCCAGGGCACTGATGGAATGCCGAAGCTTTATCACGGTTTGGTTTTACGCTCATTGTTGGATGATATCAGAGCCTTAAATGGTACCTTGTTATATGGTACAAGCCCTGATATGTCGGCCTCCGTTTCGCTTTGTTTGACCGGCGGCGAATACTACCTGATTGATTTTCCCTTCACTATGCCAGGAGGAGGCGGCGGCAGTAACAGCGGTCGTAGCGCAACAGGTAAACATAAGGGAGGTTTGGACAAGGATCCGCATTTGACACCGTTCAAAAATCTCAATTGGTCAACATTTATTCCTCGCTTTTTCAGTGTGGAAACCGTATGGGGACATGCGGCTTGGGATACTTTGGAACATCGTAAATCAGTCACCGGTTACAATCTTTCTCGCCTCTATGCATTGTGCTTTTTTCATCATCCTGACTATGCGCGTGAAACCTATCAGGCTTGGCTCAACGCTAAGCAGTCTGGATTGCCGAACGTCGGCACATTGGCCGTGTGTCGTGAGATTGTTTCGGTGGCTGGAAAGTACGTCCTAGCGAAGTTAAAAAGAGTTTTAAAGCCGGCTCCTAGCAATGGCTCAGAGGTTATCGCCGTTGTAGAAAATGTTGCGTTGGCTCGAAAGAGGCTTGATGAGCGCCTATTCAAAAAACTTGCGGGCAGTGACTTGCATACTCGGTTAACGGATCTGCCCGTGTTGCGTAAGTAATCATGGGTCAGTATGTGATCAAGCGAAGCAACCTCAGAGCGTTATTGTTTGCCAGTCTTTCCGGAAGGATGATCTATGCAATAGCGAGTTTGGTGGCACTGCCACTTCTGTCGAAGTTGTTAGGCGCTGAAGCAGTAGGGCTCGTTGGATTTTTTTCAACCATCGTTATGGTTATGATGGTGTTCGAAGGAGGCTTGACCAGTAACGTAATACAGCAGCTGGCGTGGCGTCGAGTAAGGGAGGAGCGCGCGCCGAGGCGCTTTTCGGCTTCGTCGGGTTCTTTGATACTGACGTATGTAGGTTTTTTTGCGGCTGTTGGGGCTGTTTTAGCTTTTATAATCATTGGGCTTTCGGATGCCATCGTTCAGCAATGGTTAAAGTTTTCAGAACTTTCGAATGCACAGGTGGAATACTCTGTAAAATGCATGGGAGTGTTCGTTGGACTCAATTTGCCAGTGATGATCCTGCAAGGAGTATTCGTAGGTCGAGAGCAACAGGTAAAGCTCAATGCTCTCTATATACCTTATTCGTTGGCAAGGACTATCGGTGTGCTATTGGTCATGCTGGCGTTTCCGGACTGGCGCAGTGTCGAAGAGTATTTCCTGATTCAGGTATTTATTCAAATCACTTATTTGTTTTTGTTGATCGTAGTTTTATCAAAAGAGTTTGCGGCCGTGCTAGGCGCCCTATCCTTTCGGTTTTTGTATCTCAAAAGAGGATGGAAGTTTAGTCGTGGCGTTCTGTTGATATCGATTACTTCAATTTTTGTCGTGCAAATTGATAAATTGTATCTGAGTGGTAACTCATCACTCGCAGATTATGCGGCTTACTCCCTGGCCAGTACATTGGCTGGATTTCCTTATATATTTTCGACAGCGTTGAATTCGGTGCTTTTTCCGAGATTCTCCATAAATCTTGACGTCGCAGATGAGTCTAAAGTGGCGAGCTTATTCGGGGTATCCTGTGCTGCCATTACATTCTTGATGGTTGTGTTGTGTGTGGCGGTGTATTTTTTTTGCGGACACCTGCTCGCGCTGTTTTTTACCTCTGACCTTGCAGCCAGTATAGGCCTGATTTTGCCTATTCTGTTAATCGGCACAGCGCTGCAGTCTGTTTTGATTGTGCCGTTCGCCTTACAGTTGGCGGCGAAGTGGACGAGTTTAGCTTTGCGCCTTAATTTATTCTGGATCCCAATTGTGTTGCTGTTGTTACCGGCATTGGTGCACAAGTTTGGTGTCATGGGAGGCGCCTACGCTTGGCTTATTTATAATGTATTCTCTACGGCATTGACATTTATTTTGGTAGCCAGGAGGTTTTCTTTCCTAAAGGCAGTCAATGCCGAATTACTGCGCATTTTTGCAGTAACGCTAATATCATCTGTGGTTATCTGCTATACGGCAAAAGCTGTAGCTGCTGCCTTTTTGGATACTTACGCTGCGCTTGCCTTTGAGACGGTGTGCGTACTGGTAATTGTCTTGGTAGGAGGGTATATTTTCAGAAAAAAATTAGTGCATTTTAGATAGGTTTGCGCGTAAGCACTGGCGGAGTTGAGAGGAGGTCGCGATGAAAGTATTGGTATTGGGTGTTACGGGAATGCTTGGCAGTGCAGTGTTCAAGAGAATGGACCTTGATGCTCGCTACGAAGTGCGAGGCACAATGCGTAGCCCTTCCGGACTGAAGTATTTCAACGAAGGGCAACAAGCCAAGCTTATTTCTAATTTGGACGTGTTGAATGCTGATGAGCTAACAACGCTGTTCGTGAACGAACGACCGGATGCGGTTATCAACTGCGTTGGTTTAATCAAGCAATTCTCCAGCGCAAAAGATCCGCTTGCTACGCTACCGATCAACGCTTTACTTCCTCATCGTTTGGCTAAGCTTTGCGACTTGGTAGGCGCTCGGTTCGTACAGATCAGCACTGATTGCGTTTTCTCTGGCACCAAGGGCGGTTACGTGGAGTCTGATATTTCAGATGCTGAAGATCTTTATGGAAAGTCGAAATATATAGGTGAGGTAATAGATTCGAAAAACGCCATAACGCTGCGTACGTCTATTATTGGTCGTGAGTTGAACTCGACTAATTCTCTGGTTGACTGGTTTTTGAGCCAGTCTGGTAGCGTGAAGGGTTATTCGAGAGCTATTTTTTCGGGTCTTCCAACCGATGAACTTGCAAACGTCATCGCTGATTACGTGCTTCCGCGTACTGACATATTCGGTCTTTATCACGTTTCAGCTGATCCGATTGACAAATTCTCGTTATTGGGGCTCGTCAAGCGTGAATACAAGAAAGAAACGGTGATAGTAGCGGATGAGACGCTGAAGATTGACCGTTCACTAGACTCATCACGATTTCGCTCAGCGGTAGGCTATAATCCCTCACCCTGGAATGTGCTGATAGCAAACATGCACGCGGCATCTTAAGCTCACTCAATTTAGGTATTCACATGTTTGACAATAAAGTTTTGATGATCACCGGCGGGACAGGCTCCTTCGGAAATACGGTGCTCAAACGTTTTCTAGATACGGAAGTTAAAGAGATCCGCATATTCAGTCGAGATGAAAAGAAACAGGAAGATATGCGTATTGCTTTGTCCAACGACAAAGTTAAATTCCACATCGGCGATATTCGAGATTACGCGAGTATTTCTCAGGCTATGGTCGGCGTGGATTATGTGTTCCACGCGGCGGCCCTCAAACAAGTGCCATCGTGTGAGTTTTTTCCGATGGAAGCAGTTAAAACCAACGTTCTCGGGACAGAAAATCTACTTAATGCAGCTATCGCATGTAATGTTAAGCGAGTCGTTGTGTTGAGTACGGATAAAGCGGTTTATCCAATTAACGCTATGGGTATATCCAAGGCGATGGCTGAGAAATTGGTAATTGCCAAGTCTCGGATGATCCCGTCTGACTCTGAGACAGTAATTTGCGCTACTCGGTACGGCAATGTTATGGCTTCACGAGGATCGGTAATTCCGCTGTTCGTTAACCAATTGAAAAATGATCAGGCGCTAACTGTAACTGATCCGAATATGACAAGATTTCTAATGTCCTTGGAAGACTCGGTTGATTTGGTGCTGCATGCGTTTGAACACTCTGAGCAAGGCGATATTTTTGTTCAGAAAGCTCCTGCTTCGACGGTTGAAAATCTGGCGCAAGCGCTGAAAGAGCTGTTTTCAAAGTCAGGAGAAGTAAAAGTTATCGGTACCCGTCACGGTGAAAAACTGTACGAGTCGCTAATTTCGCGCGAAGAAATGGCTAAATCAGAAGACATGGGGCGTTACTACCGCATTCCGGCAGATAACCGAGATCTCAATTACGAAAAATATTCTTTGAGTGGCGAGCAGGAGGTTTCCCTCACAGAAGACTACACTTCGCATAATACTCATCGCTTGACTGTTGAGCAGATCAAAGAAGTGCTATTAAAGCTTGATTATATCCAGGATGAACTTGCCCAGCACGCTAAGTAAGGCAAACGGGGTAGTCATCGGTAGCGGCGACAGCTGCTGCCGTGACCAGGCGCAGAGTCATTCCCTCTGTGAGGACGCTAATGTCCTGAGGGAATGGCAAAACGGGAAAGTGTTTGAAAGATAGACTTTGCCTGATGCCAATTTAAGAGTTCATGGGTTCGCACATGCCTTACTATGTAGTTAGCGTATTAATTTTTGTCACTTCCAGTATCTTTGGTGCTTACACTCGGTTTCCACGTTTTTTTTTAGTGCTCGGTTTGTTGCCGATGGCAATGCTGGCGTTACTTCGAGGTGACGTGGGCGTTGACACAGCTGTTTATCTTCAAGAAATTCAAAAAATTATTACCGTTGGTGAGTATACGCATACGTTTGAGCCTTTTTTCGAGGCTCTGGTCCTCTTACTGTCGATCTTTTTTGACAGTCCGAGAGCAATTTTGGCGACACTCGGACTGTTCACGACATTGTTTTTGATCTGCGGAAAAATTGATAAATTTCAATCGCCATTTATTTTTTGTGCGTTTTTGATTCCTGCATATTACTTTGATATGGTCATGAACGGTGTGCGTTACGGGTTGTCCTTCTCTATCGTGTATTTTGCATTGCCGTACTTACGAGATCGCAAGGATTTGAAATTTATATTTTGGGTGTTGGTAGCAGGGCTAGTTCAAAGTTCAGGTGGGCTGCTGGGCATTATTCTTTACGTGTTGTACAGTCGCCGTTGGAAAGTGCTAATAGCATGTTCCGCGCTCTTTTCCTTGGTTCTGTTATTTACGTATAAATATTTCCTTGCGAAACTCGAAAACTATTCTGGGCTGTATACAACTTCTCTGTTTTCGGGTGCGTCGACACTGGTCGTAACCGCGGTATCTTTATTTATATGGATGCTGGATCCGGGGACTCGTAAAAATACATTACCCGCCTGCTTGATTCTGTTGAGTTTGGCCGTTTTGATGTTTGGACTGGCCCAGTACTCTTATGCGGGTTTGCGGTTTCTGCAGTTGATAAATTTTGCGGTTATCTTATTCTTTATCGTGTCGATGTCGGCAGGGCGTGTCACATTGAGCAAAATAACTAAGATTTCACTGGTTGGTTTGGCTATTTTGGCGTTCGTTTTGAAGATGAAAAATTTTGCTGACAGTGCAGGCGAAGGTGCGTCTCCGTTTGTTCCTTATTTGTTTTTTTGGGAGGAAGCATGATGTCACCCTCACTGTGTTCCATAATTGTGCCGATGTATAATGTTGAAAGCTATATTCTGCGGTGTTTAAAAAGTTTAAGTGCGCAGACGTTTTCAAATGTGGAAATTATTATTGTGGATGACGGCTCCACGGATGGGTCTGTTGCTATTTGTGAACAATATTTTGAAGACGCGGACAATTTTATAATATTAAAACAGCAAAATAGCGGGCAGGGCGTTGCGCGAAATTTGGGTATGAGTGCGGCGTCTGGAGATTATTTGCTTTTTGTCGATGCGGATGATTGGATTGACCCAGACCTGTGTTCTGACTTGATTAAGCGCATGGACGATGAGCAGCTGGATTTTATAAACTACGGCTTAGACTTCATTGACCAGAATGAGCGGGTGGTGCATAAAATTGACAGTTTTCGATTTACACATCTTACGGGGGAGGCGATTTTTACTGCCGCGATGATGGACGACGCCGTTCTCTCAAGCCCTGTGAATAAGTTGTACCGTCGATCGTTTATCAATAAGCACCAAATCAATTTTCCTCCGGTACGCGCCTGTGAAGATATGTTTTTTTCAAGAGCTATCTCGTTTTTTTCCAGCAAAACTGCGTTTGTCTCAAAAGTCTATTATCATGCGTTGGTACGAGATGGCAGCACAAGCCGTTCGATCGGGGAGGCATTTTTTACTTCGCTCATGCAAACGCTCGAATTTGAGAGGCAGTTTCTGACAACTAATGGTGCTTGGGAAAAATACAGCACATTGTATTTTGCCCATTCAGCCAAACAGATCGCTCATGCGATAGTATTGGCAGCGTTTCGTATGCCAGCCTATTCGAACTATTCACGTACCCTTCGGGCATTGCGTGGGTCGTCAATTATGAAAAGTGCTAATCGTACGGATGTGCGCGGTTTGCTCGGGTTAAAGCATAGAGCTGTTCTTACATTGAGCGGCTCACCTTTGATTTTACGCGCGATAGCCAACGGTATAGGCTTATGCGGATATTCCCCTTATTAATAGGTTTACAGTCGTGCTAAAAGTTTACGGTTTTTGGGGTTTTATAAAGTTGATGCTTGATGTCATCTATACTCGATTGTTTTACCCCGTTGCGAGGATCGTGCGCAGGCCTTTTTATATCCGTGGTCGGCGCTACGTCAAGTTGGGTAAGAATTTTACAACCGGTGTAGGGTGCAGAGTTGACGCATTTCCTTCCACGCCTGGGTATTGTCTGGAAATCGGTGAAGACGTACAGATCAATGACTATGTTCATATTGGTAGTGCCCTGTCAATCAAGATCGGCAATCGAGTCTTGATCGCGAGTAAAGTCTTTATCAGTGATCACAACCATGGCGTTTACAAGGGGAGCGGTAAACACTCGTCTCCTTTTGAAAATCCGGCAGTTCGTGAGATTGTGTCTGCGCCTGTTGTTGTTGAGGACGATGTTTGGTTGGGCGAATTCGTCTGCGTGTTACCTGGAGTGACTATTGGCAAGGGCAGTATTGTCGGCGCCATGTCAGTCGTAACACACGACGTTCCACCGATGAGTATTGCTGTGGGTTCGCCTGCGAAAGTTATAAAAGTATATGATGTCGAAAGTTCAGCTTGGGTGAATGTGTGATGGGAGCGAGTAACGCGTCAACAGGCAATGCGCGAGTTGCAGTTTTATTGGCTGCTTACAATGGTACTCAGTGGCTGGAAGAGCAGGTCGACTCGATTTTGAATCAGCAAGGCGTTGAGGTTACTCTTTTCGTCAGTGTTGATGTATCTTCCGACGGGACCGAACAGTGGTTTGAGGATTTGAGTCGTCGCGACGCCAGAGTTCGTGTATTGCCGTTAGGCTTAAAATTTGGCGGCGCAGCCAAGAATTTTTTTAGATTGATTCGTGATGTCGATTTCAGCAGCTTCGATTACGTTTCGTTTTCTGATCAAGATGATATCTGGATTGCCGACAAACTGGTTTCCGCTCACCAGAAACTCTCCATGTCCGACTGTTTGGCGTACTCGTGTAATGTTACGGCTTTTTGGGCTGATGGTCGTCAAGCACTTCTCGATAAATCACAAAAACAACGGAAATACGATTTTGTTTTTGAAGCGGCTGGGCCCGGTTGTGGCTATGTTTTCAGCGTGCCTCACGCACTTCGCTTCAAGCAGTTTCTGCAGGAAAATTGGGTGCAGGTAAATGAGGTTTCGTTGCATGACTGGCTCGTCTATGCGTGGTATCGCGCAAATAACTTCGCCTGGTTTATTGACCCCTCGTCAAAAATTTTGTACCGCCAACATAGTCACAATCAAGTCGGTGCTAATTTAGGTTTTAAGCCATTGCTCGGTCGCTTAGCGTTGATGCGTTCTGGTTGGTACAGAAATGAAATTTCCAAAATTTCAGGTTTATTATCTGCGCATCTTCCTCGGTTACCCGCTGTCTTGATCAAACGGGGCAAGGTACCGCTGTCATTTTTGATAAAAAATCTCCATAGCACTCGTCGTCGATTTAGAGACCGTATGTTTTTAGCGATTGTTATTGTCTTGGGTATTTACTAGTGAGGGCTTAGGACGATGACTAAGGTATTTGTAACTGGCGCTTCTGGATTTCTGGGAGCGGCGCTAATAGAGTGCTTGGCTGCTCAGGGCTTTTCATGTACTGCTGCCCTGCGTCGGTCGGTCGCGAATTTGCCGCCAGCTGTCCAGACCGTAAAGTTCGACTCGCTGGATGATGCTCTCGATTGGTCGCATGCGCTGGCGGGTCAGGAGGTGGTCGTGCATTGCGCCGCGCGCGTTCACGTCATGAACGATACGTCTGCTGATCCGCTTGTTGAGTACCGCAAAGTAAATGTCTTGGGAACGTTACATTTAGCTGCTCAGGCCGCAGCTGCCGGCGTCAGGCGGTTTATTTTTATCAGTTCTATCAAGGTAAATGGCGAGTCAACTCAGAAGGGAGCGCCATTCAGAGCGGATGACGCACCTTCGCCACGTGACCCTTATGGTGTCTCGAAAATGGAAGCCGAAAAAGGTTTGCTGGCGTTAGCTGCAGAGACCGGGATGGAAGTCGTAATTATTCGACCGGTGTTAGTCTATGGGCCTGGGGTGAAGGCTAACTTTCAAAGTATGATGCGATGGATGGATAAAGGCGTACCGTTGCCGTTCGCAGCCATCGATAATCGCAGGAGTTTAGTGGCTCTAGATAACTTGGTCGATTTGATCATCACATGCATAGGCCATCCGAGTGCGTCTAATCAGATATTTTTGGTAAGTGATGGTGATGATTTGTCAACGGCTGGCCTACTTGCCAGAATGGCTCAGGCGTTAAACAAACGTGCGCGTCTTTTTCCCGTTCCGGCTTATTTATTACAAGGGGCGGCAGCGTTACTAGGGAAAAGTAATATTTCTCAACGGTTGTTAGGTTCACTGCAAGTTGATATTTCCAAAACCAAAAAATTATTGCAGTGGGAACCGCCGTTATCAGTTGATGCGGCTTTGAAGGCAACGGCGGTTCATTACAAGGAACTTAAAAAGTCATGACTTACGGTTTTTGGGCTATCATAGTTTTTTTACTGTCTCTTAGCCTTACTTGGGCATTACGCCGTTACGCCTTGTCTCGCAATATTATTGATGTTCCAAACGGGAGGAGTTCACACTCGGTCCCGACGCCTCGCGGAGGCGGGGTTGCAATTGTGCTGACGTTCTTGCTGTCTCTGGGTATATTAGGCTATACCCAGATTTTGCCTTTGGCCGTTCCGCTTGGTCTGGGCGGCGCGGGTGCGTTAATTGCTATTGTCGGTTTTATGGACGATCACGGTCATATCGCAGCACGTTGGCGGTTGCTTGGTCATTTTTCCGCTGCGGTTTGGGCTCTCTTCTGGCTAGGCGGGCTACCGACGTTTCACGTTGTAGGCGTCGATGTTAATTTTGGTTGGTTCGGGCATATACTTGCAGTATTTTACTTAGTATGGATGCTCAATTTATATAATTTCATGGACGGAATAGACGGTATCGCCAGCGTTCAGGCAATCTGCGCTTGCTTAGGCGCGTGCCTGATTTATTGGTTGGTGGGTGCCGCCTATCTGATATGGGTTCCATTTATTCTCGCGATGGCCGTCGCTGGTTTTCTATTTTGGAACTTTCCTCCTGCTCGTATTTTTATGGGGGACGCTGGCAGTGGGTTTCTGGGCATAGTGCTCGGGATTATCTCTATTCAAGCCGCATGGGCGTCATCTCAGTTACTTTGGGCCTGGTTAATTCTGCTGGGTGTTTTTATCGTTGACGCGACATACACGTTGTTTCGACGACTGCTGCGCGGTGACAAGGTTTACGAGGCACATCGCAGTCATGCCTATCAATACGCTTCAAGATCGGTGGGGACGCATCGTCCGGTGACACTTGCCGTGGGAGCCATCTGCCTATTCTGGTTGTTGCCGTGGGCACTGGCGGTTACGTTGCTTCAGCTGGACGGACTCATGTGTCTGTTATTGGCCTATTTCCCATTGATTGCGCTGGCTATCAAGTTTCGTGCAGGGATGCTTGAGAAGGTCGATTGATTTTTTTCGCGATTTTTCAGACGGAGCTGTCCGATAGACGTAGAATGTGCGCTGGCGCGCGTTGATAGCAGGAGCAGTCTTGGTGGACGAAGGGCTTATGGAACGATTAAGGGCGGTACTTGTAGGGCTTCCACGCCGCAAGAAACGGCTTATTCAAGTATCCACCGACATACTGGTGGTATGGGCGGCGCTTTGGCTGGCATTTGTCGTAAGGCTCGGTTTGGAGGAATGGGTCAATCCACTGCGGGACCATCTCTGGTTATTCATCGCCGCGCCAATAGTTGCCATTCCCTTGTTCGTCCGTTTTGGGATGTACAGGGCTGTGATGCGCTACTTCGGAAATGATGCGCTTATTGCGATTATAAAGGCGGTCAGTCTTTCGTCTCTCATTCTGGGTGTATTGGTGTACTGGTACAGTAATCACCAGAATGTCGTCCCCCGCTCTATTATTTTCAATTACTGGTGGCTCAGCCTGATTATGGTGGGCGGCCTGCGTTTGGCGATGCGTCAATTTTTTCTGGGCGATTGGTTCGCGGCGGCTCAGCATGTACCTTTCACAAGTCGTGAAAATGGTCTGCCGAGAGTAGCCATCTATGGAGCGGGTGCGGCGGGTAACCAATTGGTTGCTGCGTTGAGAATGGGACGGGTCATGCGTCCGGTCGCATTCATAGACGATGACCCGACTATTTCTGATCGAGTTATTTCCGGGCTTCAGGTTTATAAGCCCAAGCACATTCAACGCATGATTGACGTGACAGGCGCCGACGAAATCCTCTTGGCCATTCCTTCTTCCAACCGTGGCCGTCGCCGTGAAATCCTCGGTTTTTTAGAAAGGTATTCACTCCATGTGCGCAGCGTTCCGGGATTCATGGACTTGGCCAGCGGACGGGTCAAGGTTGATGACATTCAGGAAGTTGACATTGCAGACCTCCTTGGGCGAGATACGATACCCGCGCAGGAAGATTTGCTGGAACACTGTATCAAAGGGCAGACTGTTCTGGTGACGGGTGCCGGGGGATCAATCGGCTCTGAGCTTTGCCGACAGATTCTGGCGTTACGTCCGACCACTTTGCTGCTGTTTGAACATAGTGAGTTCAATCTTTATAGCATTCTTTCGGAGCTTGAGCAGCGAGTTGTACGCGAGTCGTTGTCGGTTAAAATATTGCCGATGCTAGGCTCCGTGCGCGACCAGTCGAAGTTGATGGACGTGATGAACACATGGCGTGTCGACACTGTTTATCATGCGGCCGCTTACAAGCATGTACCCATGGTTGAGCACAACATTGCCGAAGGCGTATTGAACAATGTTATCGGTACGCTGAACACTGCGCAGGCTGCACTTCAGGCAGGCGTGTCTAACTTCGTATTGATTTCCACCGACAAGGCCGTCCGCCCGACCAATGTCATGGGTAGTACCAAGCGTCTCGCTGAGTTAACGCTCCAAGCATTGAGCCGTGAATTGGCGCCTGTATTATTCGGTGATACATTTAACGTTTCGCGGGTTAATAAAACTCGCTTCACGATGGTGCGTTTCGGCAATGTGTTGGGTTCGTCCGGCTCAGTTATTCCGCTATTCTATAAGCAGATCAAATCGGGCGGCCCGCTCACGGTGACGCATCCGAAGATCACTCGGTACTTCATGACTATCCCAGAAGCAGCACAACTGGTTATTCAAGCCGGGTCCATGGGGCTTGGCGGCGATGTGTTCGTGCTGGATATGGGAGAGCCAGTCAAGATAGTAGAGCTTGCTGAGAAGATGGTGCATCTCTCAGGCTTGAGTGTTCGTTCGGACAAAAATCCCCACGGCGATATTGCCATCGAGTTTTCCGGCCTGCGTCCTGGCGAGAAGCTTTACGAAGAGCTGCTGATTGGTGACAACGTCGTTGCTACCCTGCACCCGATGATCATGAGTGCCAACGAAGATCATCTGTCATGGGAAGTACTTAAAGGCAAGCTCACCGAGTTGCTTGCTGCGGTTGAGGAAGATGACTACACCCGTGTTCGCCAGCTCCTGCGCGACACCGTCAGCGGCTATTCCCCCGATGGCGAAATCGTCGACTGGATCTACCAACAACGTCGCCTGGAACCTTGAGTTAACACCCTGTTACTCACCCCTTTTTGACACCCTCCACCCATCGCCTAACGTAGAAAAGCAGCTTCGGAAAAGCTGCTTTTTTCTCTTACCGATGTCATGGAGCGTCACCAATGCAAAACCTCTACCTCTCATCCCTCATCTTCGCCTTCCTCACCAGCTTCTCCATCGCCACCACCGCTGCGCCGTCCATCAAGCCAGAGCCCCCAACCCCCATCTCCACTCAGATGACCAAGACCGAACAATCTTCCAAGGTCAACCTCAACGCCGCCGACGCCGAAACCCTGCGTCGCGATCTGTTCGGCATTGGTGCTTCCAAGGCGAAGGCAATCATCGCCTATCGCGAGAGCAACGGCCCGTTCACGGCGGTGGATGAGTTACTGGAAGTGAAAGGCATCGGCAAGGCATTGCTGGAAAAGAATCGCGACAGGCTGGTTATTAATTGAGGATCTGAAAACAGCGCGGAGGGCCGGTCATACACCGGCCTTTCCTTTAACTAACCGACCTTGCGATTTCCTCACTGACGCAGCATTGGCACGAAACGTGGTTACCTCTTCCTCAGTGATTGTTCAACAATCTCGAGGTAACAATGCCACTCACTTTATCTTTAGCCGACCAGATCGCTCTGGAACTGCGCGCCGACATCATCGGCGGCCGGCTGTTACCTGGCATGCCGTTGATCGAGGTCGATCTGGTCAAGGCCTACAACGCATCACGCAATACGATTCGCGAGGCGCTGCATCGTCTGGGCCAGGAGGGTCTGACTCGCTATGTCCGCAACAAGGGCGTCATGGTTCGGCGATTGGAGCGAGCAGAAGTGCGCGACCTTTTCGTCGTCCGCCGCACCCTGGAATTGCAGGCCATAGCCCAAAGCGGCCCGCTGACGGACGCTCAATCGACACATATGCAAAACGCCATTGACGCCACACACTTGGCCCGGGAGCGCGAAGACTGGCGGGCTGTGGCGACTCACAGCCTGGCGTTTCACCAACAGATCGTCGCGTTGATGGGCAGCCCGTTGTTCGACGAGTTCTTCGCCCAGGTGATTGCCCAGTTGCGCCTGGCGTTCTGCGCCGCGCCTGACGAGCAGCGTTTCCAGTCACCCTGGCTGGAGCGTGACCATGAGATATACACATTGCTAACCCGCAACCAAACCCAGGCCGCCAGCGATGCGATGAGCCTGTATCTGGACTATTCAGAACACCTTTCCCTTGCTTTGTTTGATCACCCTTGATGGAGGATTGCCCCATGTACAAAGACTATCCCGCCGCTTACCAGGTCAGCAAAGGTTCGGCGTTGCAGGTGGATACGGCGTTCTATGAGCGTATTCGTGATCAGAAAACCCAGCGCACGTTGATCGAACAGTTCGAGGTGCCGATCCGTACGGGGAGGGCGTGGAAGGTGCCGGCCGGGCATGTGTTTCGTGTGACCACGCCGGTGGGGCCGCAGGTGGGGGACTTTAATGTCTGGAGCGCCAATGATCCGCGCGAACGTTTGTGGGCTGCGCGCACTCGTCAGCTGCAAGGCGCTCATGTCAGCACCCATGATCGGTTGTGGTCGAACCTGCCCTTTTTAAGGCCCTTGGTCACGATCACCGATGACAGCCTGGCCAGCTACGGCATTGATGAGCACGGTGGGCGTTTGCATGACTTGTTGGGCACGCGGTGCGACCCCTATGTGAACCGTATGCTGACGGGGGAGGACTTTCATCACCATTGCCACTCGAACCTGACCCGTGCGGTATTGCCCCATGGGCTGACGGAGTTCGATGTGCATGACGTGTTGAATATTTTCCAGTGCACCGGGCTCAATCACGATGACATGTACTTTATGAAGGCCTGTCCGGCGCAGAAGGGCGATTACCTGGAGTTCTTTGCCGAGATTGATTTGCTGTGTGCGTTGTCGACGTGCCCAGGCGGGGATTTGTCGCTACCGATGTGGGGGCCGGAGGCGCAGGACCCGTTGACGGTGTGTCGGCCGTTGGGGGTGGAGATCTATAGGCTGGAGGATGAGTTGCTCAGTGGCTGGAGCCAGCCCGAGCGTGCGGCCTATAAGGGGCAACATGGGTTGCATATTGCCAAGGCGGATTGGGAGTAGGGGGGGCTGCTTCGCAGCCCAGCGGGAGCAAGCTCCCTCGCCACGGGGTTACACGCGATTTATCTGTCTTGTGCATCCTTGGCATCCGCCTGCGCATTTCGCTCGGCCACGCGTTTGCGTTGTTCGTCGGTGAGTTCGACTTTGTTGGCGCTGTCGCGCAGCATCATCAGCCCTCCGACGATCGACCCGATCGCGACTACCATAATCAACCACGCATACCACGGCATAAGGCTCTCCTTGAGGCAGATGTCCGTGGGAAAGCTTCCCACGGTAATGACTGCTTTGAGTCACGGGCTTTCTGAGTAGTTCAGTGTAGGCCCGTTCTGCCTCATAGGCGCTATTGTCCGGTCAACATCGCATCTGCCGGCGCATCGACACGGTCTTGTGCGGTCAGCTGGAAGTAGATGAAGCCCACTGCCATAAAACCCAGGAAGATCAGCCCGATCAAGGCATTGAACCAGGCCATCGCCACCAGGCATACCACCGCCAGCACCAGCGCAATGCCTGGCACGATGGGGTAGCCCGGCGCGCGGAAGGTGCGTTCCAGCAACGGCTCGGTCTTACGCAGTTTGAACAGGCTGAGCATGCTCATGATGTACATGACGATGGCACCGAACACCGCCATGGTGATCATCGCGGCGGTCAGGGTCATGCCGCCCAGGTTGATCAGGCCGTCGCTGTAGATAGCGGCGATACCCACCACGCCGCCGGCGAGGATGGCCCGGTGCGGTGTCTGGAAACGTGAGAGTTTGGCCAGGAAAGACGGCAGGTAACCGGCGCGGGCCAGGGCGAAGAACTGGCGCGAGTAGCCGAGGATGATGCCGTGGAAGCTTGCTACCAAACCGAACAGGCCAATCCATACCAGCATGTGCAGCCAGCCGGAGCTGTCGCCCACCACGGTTTTCATCGCCTGGGGCAGTGGGTCGTTGATGTTCGACAACGCGCGCCAGTCACCTACGCCGCCAGCGAAGAACATCACGCCCATGGCCAGGATCACCAGGGTGAGGATACCGCTGATGTAGGCCTTCGGAATGGTGCGCTTGGGGTCCTTGGCTTCTTCGGCGGCCATGGCAGCGCCTTCGATGGCGAGGAAGAACCAGATGGCGAAGGGGATGGCTGCAAACATCCCGGCAATCGCCGGGGCGCCGAAGGTGTCGGAACCGGCCCAGCCATTGAGGGCAAAATTGCTGAAGCTGAACGCCGGGGCGACGACGCCCATGAACACCAACAGTTCGGCGACGGCCAGCACGCAGACCACCAACTCAAAGGTGGCGGCGAGCTTTACCCCGAGGATATTCAGGCCCATGAACACGATATAGGCGCCGACGGCGGCGTGTTTGGGGTCGAGTGCCGGGAACTGCACGTTCAGGTACGCACCAATGGCCAGGGCTATCGCGGGCGGGGCGAAGACAAATTCGATCAAGGTGGCCAGGCCGGCAATCAAGCCACCTTTCTCACCGAAGGCGCGACGGCTGTAGGCAAAGGGGCCTCCTGCGTGGGGAATCGCAGTGGTCAGTTCGGTGAAGCTGAAGATAAAGCAGGTGTACATCGCGGCGACCATCAACGAGGTCACCAGAAAGCCCAAGGTACCGGCGACGCCCCAGCCGTAGCTCCAGCCGAAATACTCGCCGGAGATCACCAGCCCCACGGCGATGCCCCATAGATGCAAGGTGCCCAAGGTGGGCTTGAGTTGTGTGTTCATTGTGCTGCGCTCCTTGAACTGTTTGGAATGATTCAAGGTGTTGCAGTGGCTATGCCAAGCCTCAGAACTATGTCGTAAAGCAATGCCTATGTCGCCGAAGGGACGGTTTGGCGTTTGAATGCGGCATGAGTTGCACCACATAAGTGCGGTGGTGACTTGGCGGGCGCTTTCGCGGGCAAGCCCGCTCCCACACTTGACCAGTGTTAACTGAAAGAACGCAGTCGAATGTGGGAGCCGGGCTTGCCCGCGAAGAGGCCCTCCCAGCCACGGCAAACCCCGCATAAACCCACTCTTTACGCCATCTTTACGCCCCACCCGGCGCCTCGCTCTCGTTCCTTTACACCGCTCCTGCGGACAATGCCCCCACACGCGGCAATCGCCGCAAGACGGGGAAATTTCCATGAGCGTTCTGGACGGAGTGTCACTGCTATTGGCCGTGGCGCTGTTCATTTATCTGCTGGTTGCGCTGTTACGCGCGGATCGGAACTAGGAGCGGGCTATGCACAGTTATGACTATTGGCTGATCATCGCCTTCTTTGCCGTGGTACTGGTGCCAGCACCCTTTTTGGGGCGGTTCTACTACAAGGTGATGGAAGGCCAGCGCACCTGGCTCACGCCCGTATTGGGGCCTGTCGAGAAAGCCTGTTATCGCCTCTCGGGCGTGGATGCGCAGCAGGAACAGAGCTGGCAGAAATACATGCTGGCCTTGCTCGCATTCAACCTGGCGGGCTTCTTGTTGTTGTTCTCGATCCTGTTATTCCAGGGCTCCCTGCCACTGAACCCGCAGAAACTGCCGGGCCAGGAATGGACCCTGGCGTTCAACACCGCCGTCAGTTTCATGACCAATACCAACTGGCAGAACTACAGCGGCGAAGCGTCCCTAAGTTATCTAAGTCAGATGGCCGGCCTCACGGTGCAGAACTTCGTCAGTGCCGCGACTGGCCTAGCCGTGCTGGTCGCTTTATGCCGTGGGATCGGGCGCAAATCTGCCCAGACCCTGGGCAACTTCTGGGTCGACATGACCCGCGCCACCCTCTACGGCCTGCTGCCGTTGTGCCTGGTGCTCGCGCTGTTCCTGGTATGGCAGGGCGTGCCGCAAACCTTCGCTCACTATGTGGATGCCATCACGCTGCAGGGCGTGGACCAGGTGATTCCGCTGGGGCCGGCCGCCAGCCAGATTGCGATCAAGCAACTGGGCACCAACGGCGGTGGCTTCTTCGGCGTGAACTCGGCGCATCCGTTTGAAGACCCGACAGCCTGGGCCAATCTGTTTGAAGTGGCCTCGATCATCCTGATCCCGGTGGCGTTGGTGTTTACCTTTGGCCATTACGTCAAGGACCTGCGTCAGAGCCGGGCGATCCTCGCGTGCATGCTGGCGTTGTTCTTGATCGGCGGCGCGACGTCGCTTTGGTCCGAATACCAGCCCAATCCGACCCTGAACCACCCGGCCGTGGA
Source organism: Pseudomonas sp. MF6751 (assembly GCF_016613265.1). NCBI lineage: Bacteria > Pseudomonadati > Pseudomonadota > Gammaproteobacteria > Pseudomonadales > Pseudomonadaceae > Pseudomonas > Pseudomonas sp. MF6751. Next base: position 23,683 of record NZ_JAENSV010000010.1, on the reverse strand, counting down.
ACAGACCGCGCCGCTGGAGGGCAAGGAAACACGCTTCGGCACCACCGGTACCGTGCTGTGGTCGGTGACCACCACCGCGGCGTCCAACGGTTCGGTCAATGGCATGCAGGACAGCCTCAGTCCCCTGAGTGGGATGGTGGCGCTGGTCAACATGATGGTCGGCGAAGTGATCTTCGGCGGCGTGGGTGCCGGCATGTACGGCATGTTGCTCAACGTGTTGATCGCGGTGTTCCTCGCCGGCCTGATGATCGGCCGCACCCCGGAATACCTGGGCAAGAAACTCCAGGCCAAGGAAGTGCAATTGCTGGTAGTGACCCTGCTGGTGATGCCGGTCGGCGTGCTGGTGCTGAGTTCCATCGCTGCCAGCCTCCCGGGCCCGGCGGGCGCTATCAGTAACCCTGGCCCACACGGCTTCAGTCAGTTGCTCTACGCCTATACCTCGGCCAGTGCCAACAACGGTTCGGCGTTTGCCGGCCTCGGCGCCAATACCCCATTCCATAACCTGATGCTCGGCCTGGGCATGTTGATCGGCCGCTTTGGCTACATCCTCCCGGTACTGGCCCTGGCCGGCAGCCTGGCGATGAAGAAGACCGCGCCGATTGGCCAGAACAGCTTCCCCACCCATGGCGCGCTGTTCGTGACCTTGTTGACCGTGACCATTTTGTTGGTGGGCGGCCTGACTTTCCTGCCGACGCTGGCGTTGGGCCCCATCGCTGAACACTTGAGCATGGGCTTCTAGTTAAGGGATATGAAAATGAATATGCCTGTAAAAAACGCGGCCCCGGTCAAACCCCAGGAGCCCGCCAAAACCGCTATCTCGGCCCTGTGGCGCCCGGCACTGGTCCAGGCGTTCGTCAAGCTGGACCCACGCCAACTGCAACGCTCGCCAGTGATGCTGGTGGTGGAGCTGACCGCCATCCTCACCACCGTGTTGTGCTTTGTGCCCGATACCACCGTGCCCACCTTTGTTGCGGTGCAAATCGCGGTGTGGCTGTGGTTCACCGTGCTGTTCGCCAACTTCGCCGAAGCCTTGGCCGAAGGCCGTGGCAAGGCCCGCGCCGACAGCCTCAAGGCTGGCAGCGAAGGCTTGAGTGCCCGTCGCCAGGAAGCTGATGGCAGCTTCAAGGTGGTGCCGGCCACCAGCCTGCGCAAGGGTGATGTGGTGCGTGTGGCTGCTGGGGAAATGATCCCCGGTGATGGTGAAGTCGTCGAAGGTATTGCGGCGGTCAACGAAGCAGCGATCACCGGCGAGTCCGCCCCGGTCATCCGCGAGTCCGGCGGCGACCGCTCGGCCGTTACCGGCAACACGCGGTTGGTCTCGGATTGGCTGCTGATCCGCATCACCGCCAACCCGGGCGAGTCCACCCTGGACCGCATGATCGCGCTGGTGGAGGGCGCCAAACGCCAGAAGACCCCCAACGAAGTCGCGCTGGATATCCTGCTGATCGGCCTGACCCTGATCTTCCTGCTGGTGGTGGTGACCTTGCAGCCGTTCGCCCACTTCGCCAATGGCAGCTTGCCTTTGGTGTTCCTGGTCGCACTGCTGGTGACACTGATTCCTACCACCATTGGCGGCTTGTTGTCGGCCATCGGTATTGCCGGCATGGACCGCCTGGTGCGTCTCAACGTGATCGCCAAGTCTGGACGCGCGGTGGAAGCGGCGGGGGACGTGCATGTGTTGCTGCTGGACAAGACCGGCACCATCACCTTCGGCAACCGTCGTTGCTCGGCCGTGGTCGCTGCACCTGGCGTCAGTGGCCGCGAATTGGCCGAAGGCGCGTTGCTGGCGTCCCTGGCCGATGATACGGCGGAAGGCAAATCCATCGTTGAATACCTGCGCGCCTTGCACCCCCAGGCCGAGCCGAGCCTGGATGCGTTGACCGCCGTGCCCTTCAGCGCCGAGACCCGTTTGTCCGGTGTCGACTATCAGGGCCGTGTGTTCCGTAAAGGCGCGGTGGACTCGCTGCTGGCGTTTATCGGCCAGCAACGCAGCGACCTGCTGCCTGCGTTGTCGCGGGAAATCGACAAGATCGCCCAAAGCGGCGGCACGCCCTTGCTGGTGTGCGCCGATGGCAAGTTACTGGGGGCGATCCATCTCAAAGATGTGGTCAAGCCAGGTATCCGTGAGCGTTTTGCCGAGTTGCGCAAGTTGGGGATTCGCACCGTGATGGTCACTGGCGACAACCCGCTGACCGCCGCCGCGATTGCCGCTGAAGCAGGGGTGGACGATGTGCTGGCCGAAGCCACGCCAGAGAAGAAACTCGCGCGTATTCGCCATGAGCAGAACGATGGTCGTCTGGTTGCGATGTGCGGCGACGGCGCCAACGACGCCCCGGCGCTGGCCCAGGCTGACGTCGGCATGGCGATGAACGACGGCACCCAGGCCGCGCGCGAAGCCGCCAACATGGTCGACCTCGACAGCGACCCGACCAAGCTGCTGGACGTGGTGCAGATCGGCAAGGAACTGCTGGTGACCCGTGGCGCGCTGACGACCTTTTCCATCGCCAACGACGTGGCCAAGTACTTCGCGATCCTGCCGGCGCTGTTCGCCTCGATCTACCCGCAACTGGGCGTGCTCAACATCATGCACTTGCAGAGCCCGCAGAGCGCGATCCTTTCGGCCATCGTGTTCAACGCGCTGATTATCGTGGTGTTGATCCCGCTGGCCCTGCGCGGTGTGCGCGTACAGGCGGCGAGTGCGGCGGCGTTGTTGCGGCGCAATCTGCTGATTTACGGGCTGGGCGGGCTGTTGGTGCCGTTCGTAGGCATCAAGGCCATCGACATGCTGCTGACGGCGCTGCACCTGGTTTGACCTGTCTGATTTATTGAGGATTTGACCATGACAAACATCATTCGCCCGGCCCTGAGTCTGCTGTTGCTCATGACTCTGATCACCGGCGTCGCCTACCCGCTGGTGGTCACTGGCGTGGCACAGGTCGCGTTCCCCGACCAGGCCAATGGCAGCCTGGTGCGCGACGCCAGCGGCAAGGTGCGCGGCTCCAGCCTGATCGCCCAGGACTTTACCGGTGACCGCTGGTTTCACCCACGCCCGTCAGCCGGTGCTTTTGCGACGGTGTCCAGCAGTGCCAGTAACCTGGGCCCCAGCAATCCTGCCCTGGCGACCCGCATAATCGAGGATGCCGGCAAACAGTCAGTGCCTGGCCAGGGCCCGGTGCCACTGGCCTCGCTGACAACCTCCGGCAGCGGCCTTGATCCACACTTGCCACCGCAGGCGATTGCCTATCAACTGGCGCGAGTGGCGGCGGCGCGAAATATGCCGGTGTCGACCTTGCAGCGGTTGCTGGATGAACACATCCAAAGCCCTCTGGTAGGCCCGCCCGTAGTAAACGTATTGGCCTTGAACATGGCTTTGGAAGCGTTGTAAGCAAGACGATTGCCATCGCGGGCAAGCCCGGCTCCCACATTTGGAATGCATTCCACTGTGGGAGCCGGGCTTGCCCGCGATGGCGGCCTTGAAGACTCTCTATCAATACCTGAAGGAACCCCCGAGCATGAGCGACGCCGGCCGCGCCGATGCCCTGTTAGCCGATCTGCCCCGGGACGGCCGTGGCCGGCTCAAAGTCTTCCTTGGCGCCGCGCCCGGTGTGGGCAAGACCTACGCCATGCTCCAGGCGGCCCATACCCAACTGCGCCAGGGCGTGCGCCTGATCGCTGGGGTGGTTGAAACCCACGGCCGCGCCGAGACCGAAGCCTTGCTCAGCGGCCTGCCGCAACAACCGCTGTTGCGTAGCGAATACCGTGGCGTGATGCTCGAAGAAATGGACCTCGACGGCCTGCTCGCCGCCAAGCCAAAGCTGGTGCTGGTGGACGAACTGGCCCACAGCAACGCTCCCGGCAGTCGTCATGAAAAACGCTGGCAAGACATCCAGGAACTGCTCGCCGCCGGCATCAACGTGTTCACTACGGTCAACGTCCAGCACCTGGAAAGCCTCAACGACCAAGTGCGTGGCATCACCGGCGTGCAAGTGCGCGAAACCCTGCCGGACTGGGTGCTGCAAGAGGCCGACGAACTGCTGCTGATCGACCTTCCGTCTCGCGAGCTGCTCGAGCGCCTGCGTGACGGCAAGGTGTATGTGCCCGAACAGGCGCGTGCGGCCATCGATGCGTTTTTCACCCAGACCAACCTCATGGCCCTGCGCGAACTGGCCATGCAAACCGCCGCCGCCCACGTCGACGACGACCTGGCCCAAGGCTACCGCCAACTCGGCCAGGCTGCGCCGGCGGTGCGTGGGCGCCTGTTGGTCGGTGTGGATGGCGATGCCCAAGCCGAACGCCTGGTGCGCCATGCCAGCCGCGTGGCCCAGCGTCGGCATTTGCCCTGGAGCCTGGTGCACATCGACAACGGCCGTGCGCGGGATGAGCAATCGCGCCTGCGCCTGCAAAACGCCCAGCAACTGGCAGAGCGGCTGGGCGGGGAAGTGGTGTTGCTGCGCGCCGGGGAAGTGGCCAAGACCCTGATCCAGCACGCCGCCGAACGCCGTGCCAGTTTAGTGCTGGTGGGGCAGTCACGGATGCGCTGGCGGCGGCGCCTGTTCGGTGGCGGCTTGGCGGCACGCCTGTTGCGCAATGCCCGCGGCTTGGAAATCAACGTCCTCGACAGCGATGACATGCCTGCACCGCCACGCCTGCCGGAGGTACGCGGGTTGGTGTGGTTCGATTACGCCTTGGCGGTGGTGGCCACCTTTGTCGCTGCCGCAGTGGCCTGGGCCGTGTCCAGCGCGTTGGCGCTGCCGAACATCTCGTTGGTGTTTCTTGCCGCCGTGCTGTTGGTGGCGGTGCGCAGCAGCCTGGGCCCGTCCCTGGTGTGCGCGGCACTGTCGTTTTTGACTTACGATTTTCTATTTATTCCGCCGAATTTTTCCTTCGCCATCCAGCGCGAAGAAGACGTGCTGACCCTGTTGTTCTTTCTATTGATGGCAGCGTTGACCGGCAACCTCGCCGCACGCCAGCGCCGTCAGTTGCAGGCGTTGCGCGATACCCAGGAAGAAACCAGCGAGCTGCTCGACCTGTCGCGCAAGCTCACCGCTGCCACCGACCGCCAAGCCGTCATCAGCGCCGCCGCCCACCATCTGCAAGGTTGGAACGAGCTCGACCTGTGCCTGGTCAATCGCGACGGACAGGGCGGCTGGAAGGTTGAGACCGGTGGCCCGTTGACCCTCACCGAAGCCGAACGCGCCGCCGCCGATTGGGCCTGGCAGCATGATCAGCCGGCCGGCATGGGCACCGGCACCTTGCCGTTTGGGCGTTGGTGGTGGTGGCCGCTGTCGGGTGAAGAGGGGCCTTTGGGGTTGCTGGGTGTCAGTGCCAAGCCTGGCCTGGAATTGAGCGGGCAACGTCGTCGCTTGCTCACCGCGTTGAGTCAACCGCTGGCCCAGGCGCTGGCGCGGGCACAATTGGGGCAGGAGTTGGAATCGGCGCGCCTGCACGGCGAAACCGAACAACTGCGTAGCGCTTTGCTCGCTTCGGTGTCCCACGACTTGCGCACGCCATTGACCTCCATGCGCGGCAGCATCGACAGCCTGCTGGCCCTTGGTGAAGCCATCCCCCTGGAGGATCGCCGCGAATTGCTCGAAGGCACTCGCGATGAGGCCGAGCGCCTGGACCGTTATATCCAGAACCTGCTGGACATGACACGCCTGGGCCACGGTGCGCTGAAACTGGCACGCGATTGGGTGTCGCCCGGCGATATTGTCGGCAGTGCCCTTGGGCGATTGCGCGCCGTGCTGGCGCCGTTGCAGATGAGCACCGATGTGCCGCCGGAACTGCCCTTGTTGTATGTGCATGCGGCGCTGATTGAGCAGGCCCTGGTCAATGTGCTGGAAAACGCTGCACGGTTTTCGCCGCCCCAGGGCCGCTTGCAGTTGCGCGCGGGCGTGCAGGATGAGCAGTTGTTTTTTGCCGTAGCGGATGAAGGGCCGGGGATTCCCGAGGAGGAGCGTGCGAAGATCTTCGACATGTTCTACACCGCTGCCCGCGGTGATCGAGGCGGGCAGGGCACCGGCCTCGGCTTGGCGATCTGCCAGGGCATGGTCGGTGCGCACGGTGGGCATATCAGCGTGGCCGATGGCATTGACGGGCGGGGCACCTGCATCACTTTGTTTTTACCGCTACCCACACAACCCGCCCTGGAGTAAACCTTGTAGGAGCGAGCTTGCTCGCGAAGGTCGTTAACGATAAAGATGGCGTCCTGAATGTACGCGGTGCCTAGAGGTTTTTCGCGAGCAAGCTCGCTCCTACAGGGGGGTGATTTTTTAATGGGTTTTAATGAGACACCATGAGCCAGACCGCGACGATTCTTGTCATTGATGACGAACCGCAGATCCGCAAATTCTTGCGCATCAGCCTGGCCTCCCAGGGCTATAAGGTGATCGAAGCCGGCACCGGCAACGAAGGCCTGGCCCAAGCGGCCTTGAGCAAACCGGATCTGCTGGTACTCGACCTGGGCCTGCCCGACATGGACGGCCAACAGGTGCTGCGCGAGTTTCGCGAGTGGTCGAGCGTGCCGGTGCTGGTGCTGTCGGTGCGGGCCAGCGAAGGTCAGAAGGTCGAGGCCCTCGACGGTGGCGCCAATGACTACGTGACCAAACCGTTCGGCATCCAGGAGTTTCTTGCCCGTGTGCGTGCGCTGTTGCGCCAGGCACCGGCCGGAGAGGCCCAGGAAGCCGCCTTGAGTTTTGGCCCGCTGACGGTCGACCTGGCCTATCGCCGCGTTTTGCTGGACGGTGCTGAAGTGGCGCTGACCCGCAAGGAATACGCAGTGCTGGCGCAGTTGGCACGCCACCCGGGGCGGGTGATTACCCAACAGCAGTTGCTCAAGGACATCTGGGGGCCAACCCATACCGAGGACAGCCACTACCTGCGTATCGTGGTGGGGCACCTGCGCCAGAAGCTGGCGGATGACCCTACCCAGCCACGGTTTATCGTGACTGAGGCGGGGGTGGGGTATCGGTTGCTAGGTGCCTGAACCTTTGGTGCCTGTGCTGGCGCCATCGCAGGCAAGCCAGCTCCCACAGTTGAAATGCATTCCCCTGTGGGAGCCGGGCTTGCCCGCGATGAGGCCATCAGCAACACCCGCACGCTCAACTCTGCTCACTCTCATACCGATCCAACGTATCACTGGCAATCTCCCTTCCCAAAGCGATCAACTCCGGCGCTTTATAGAACTCGAAAAACCGGCACACCCGCTTCGGCACGTTGATCAGCACATCGGGCGGATACCCGGCGATCTTGTATTGTGCCAATGAGGTTTGCATCACCTCGAAACTCTGGTTGATCAGGTCCAGCAACGAGGCAGGCCCGACGTTGTCGATGATGAACGAGCCGGTGGCCGACTTCGGTGCGCCGGCTTTCTCCGGCGCCGCGGCAGGTTGCTGGGCTTCGGGTTCGGCAGACTCCAGCCACGGGTTGATTTCGGCGGCCTGGGCCTGCAAGGCTTCTTGTTCCAGCTTCATCAACTGCTCGGCCTGCTTGCGGCGAAATGGCAGGTGGGAGCCCAGTGACTTGGCCAGGCTGTTGAAGCGGCTCTTGAACGCCGGCGGGCGCTGGATCACCGGCAATTGGTAGTGTTTCTGGTTGGTGGCATTGAGGTTGACCGCAATGATCAAGTCGCAATGGCTCGACACCACCGGAACGATGGGCAGCGGGTTGAGCAGGCCGCCGTCCACCAGCATGCGGTTGCCCTGCATCACCGGTGTGAACAAACTGGGGATGGCCGCCGAGGCGCGCATGGCCTGGTGCAGGCAGCCTTCCTGGAACCAGATCTCCTGTTGGTTGGTGAGGTCGGTGGCGACGGCAGTGTAGGGGATGCGCAGCTCCTCGATATTGATATCGCCGACAATCTTGCGGATTTGCCCGAACACCTTCTCACCGCGAATCGCTCCCAGGCGAAAGCTCACATCTACCAGGCGCAATACGTCGAGGTAGTCCAGGCTTTCGATCCAGTTGCGGTACTCGTCGAGCTTGCCTGCGGCGTAGATCCCACCCACCACGGCGCCCATGGAACAGCCGGCGATACAGGCGATGTCATAGCCGCGTCGTTCGATTTCCTCGATCACCCCGATATGGGCGTAGCCCCTGGCACCACCGGAGCCCAGCACTAAGGCAACACGTTTCTTCATGGCCAGATCCTTCGCAAAACAGGGGCCCACAATGCACCCATCAAGGGGCCTGCTTCAATCCTTGCTGACAGCGCGCAATATTTTTCCAGGCTGGCGATCAGGCTCGGGTATGCTCTGGCAATAGGTACTACTGATTTCAGGCTAAGGACAAGGCACTTTTCCCTGTAGGCAACGTCTACAGGCTACGACTGAATTTGTATATTTGAGGTGTCATCAATGAAAGCCTGGATCTGTGTGCCTGTGATCATGTTGGCCTTGGCTGGCTGTGCCGGGAAAACCGCGTATCGCGACAGCTGTGGCTCGCAATTGGACGCCGCCTGGAAAGAGCTGGACCTGGCCAAGGCCGAAGGTTTTGCCGGCACTGTCAGCTATTCGAAGGCGTTGTCGCTGTTGACTGGCGCCAAGACTCAGCAGCAGTTCGAGGCGTTCGAGGGTTGCTCCAACAAGGCCGAAAAGGCGCGGTTCTACATTCGTGAGTCTCGCGCCGGGCGATAACCCAGGGCGGATAGGATTTTTCATCGGAAAGTGAGGGCAGGATGTCAGCATTGGTCAATCAGTTAGTCGCTCAGGTCATTGGCCTGGAAGTAGGGTTACTGAGCTGCCAGGCTCGCCTCGCCGCCGTCACTGACGATGAAGCCTTGCATGATTTGCGCACCACGGTACGCCGCCTGCGCAGCCTGTTGCGCCCTTTGCGCGGGCTGCCCGGTGTCGAACAGCTTGAATTGGCCGCCAGCACGGTTGGCCAACTGACTACGCCGCTACGCGACCGAGAGGTGCTGGCGGCGTATTTGCATCAGCACGGCTATCACGACGCGGCTGATCGTCGCCTGCGTCTGCAGCCCGAGGCTTATCGCCAGGTGGCGCAAAGCCCGGAGCTGGCGCACTTGCTGCTGATCCTGGATGCGTTCCCACGGTTTATCCGCGCGTCCCAGCATCAGAAACTGCTCAAGGGCTTGCGCCCGCGCATCCAGAAGCGCCTGGCCAAGCAATCGCAGAGACTCGATGAGGCGCTGAAGGATCCCGATCATGACCGTCATCGACTACGGTTGCTGATCAAGCGCGTGCGCTATGCCGCCGAGGCGTATCCCGAGCTGGACAAATTACCCACCAAGGCCCTGTCGCACTTGAAGAAAGCCCAGAGCGCGCTGGGTGACTGGCATGACTGTTGGCAGTGGCTGGCCCAGGCCGGGCACGAGCCGGACCTGCAACCCTGCGTAGCGGTGTGGCAGCGCACCATGCTCAAGGCGCAAGGCAAGGCCGACCGCGTGCTGGACACGCTCAGCGCCGAGTGTTTTTAAACCGGTCCGGTTTTTGGCCGGAATGGGCGCTGTGCCTGCGCAATTCGATGGTTAAGATTCCTCCAGGATTTTCTTGATGTGAGGTCGCCATGCGCTTTAGTGATTTGCTCGACGCTGCCCGTAGCAATCCGCTGGATGTCACCATTCCTGCCGAATGGGCCCAGGGCCGGGCCACCTTTGGCGGCTTGGTCGCTGCCTTGCAGTACGAGGCGCTGCGCGCCCAGGTGCCGGCGGATCGACCGCTGCGCTCGCTGGCCATCACCTTTGTCGGCCCGGTAGCGCCGGATGTACCTGCCAGTTATCAAGTCGAAGTGCTGCGCGAAGGCAAGGCGGTCAGCCAGTTGCTCGGGCGCGTGGTGCAGAACGGTGAAGTGGCGACCCTGGTCCAGGCCAGTTTTGGCGCCTCTCGCCCCTCCGAAATTGACGTGGCAAGTGAGCCGCCACCGGTATTCAAACATTGGGATGAGTGCCATGAACTGCCCTATATCAAGGGTGTTACCCCCGAATTCATGCGTCATTTGGCAATGCGCTGGAGTGTCGGCGGCCTGCCGTTTACCGGCAATAAATCCCGCGACATGGGTGGCTGGGTACGGTTGCGGGGGGATGTGAAAGAAGAACCACTGACCGAGGCGCATATCCTCGCCCTGGTCGACGCCTGGCCACCGGCGTTGCTGCCACACCTGAAAAAGCCCGCGCCGGGCAGCACCCTGACCTGGACCATCGAGTTCATCCAGCCGCTGCAAGACCTGACCACGCTCGACTGGTGCAAGTACCACGTCAATATCGAACACGCCCGCGACGGCTATGGCCACGCTGCCGCTGCCTTGTGGAGCCCGACCGGCGAGTTGATCGCCCTCAGCCGTCAGACTGTGGTGGTGTTCGCCTGAACCCGCCGGTCAGTGGTGGTGCCGCTGCCGCCAGGCGCGCCACCAGCCACCGCTGAGCACAAAGCGGGGGAAGGTCACGAACTGCTCGACCACCAGGCGCTGCACCGCATCTTTGCGATCACTGAACGGCTCACTGGCCTGGGCTTCCAGGCTATGGCCGTGACGCTGCAACGCCAGGCCCGCGACAATACCAATCACGCCGACGGCGAAGCTGGCCAGACTAAGGCTGAACACGCCCGACACGATCAGCAGGAAACCGACGATAAACAGCGGCACGGCAATCAGGTGCAACGCCAGGTTGGTTGGGTGCTGATGGTTCTGTGGGTACTGACGCCATTGCCAGGCGGGGAGATTGGGGTGACGTTTGCCCATGGTGGTGAATCCTCTGTCCGTTGAAACAACTTGAACAGAGTCTAGGTTGAGGTGGGCAGGGTGGCGAATTGGGGCTGGCTATGGGGGTCATAGGCTGCAATTTAGGCGGAGTGACCCTCATGCCCAAATGACACAGTCATGATCATCCATGTGTACCAAGAACGTCAGCTCTTTATCGGTTATCCAAAACGGATATCCGGTGGTTTCGCCTAACACAGAGGCTAGCACTCGAGCGTTTTCCATTCTCCAGGCGCTATACGCTGAGTCAAATACCAGCAGAACCAGGCCATTCCCGCTAATGCGATGCGGCATCTCCTTCCAAAAGTCAGGGTTGTGTTCGGTGCTTTTCTCGTTCAGTTCGATGGGATCAAGCACATTGCTCTGCGCTTTGAAGAATTCTCTCGTCAGAGAGCTTATCAACAAGTTGAGTTCGCTCGAATCAAGCTTTCCAGCGTCGAGGTTCAGCGCATTACAGGCTTCGTCTATTTCGTCTTCCAGGTAACTCATCAGGGGACATCTATTCTGGACCGGCTGACAGGAACCAGTTGGAGCAGTATATGGCCTCTTTTGGCTCCTCCGTCGCCTCTCTTTCCAGGTGTTTGATAGCCAATATGAGGTGATTTCGGGCCTTCTTTACTTGGCACGAGCATAGGATCGTCAATATTCACTTCCGCTCCTCTATTGGGACCGGTTTGTACTCGCCATTCTGTTGGAAATGATTTGCCATATTGGTCTTTGCCCCATTTCGATACGCTGTATTCGGACCTGGGTATACCCGTTCTGCGAAAAGCCTCATCCAAACCATCGGTGGGAAAGAGTGGCGCCGTGGGTGTGAATGTGGGAAGGATTCCAGTCTGTTAAGCGCAGATCCCCTGTGGGAGCGGGCTTGCCCGCGAAGGCGGTGTGTCAGTCACTGCCTCTGTTACTGCACTACCGCTTTCGCAGGCAAGCCAGCTCCCACTTTTGATCTTCGTTGCTTTGAGTATTGCGTTCGCTTGACTGATCGGCACCAAGGCTTACCTCCGATGTTGTTGGGTCAGTTTGCATATGCATTGGCTGGTTCACAGTTATCGAGGTCAAGTCCCATCCCATATTCGATATTCAGAGTGTCTAGGGTAAGGAGATTTACCTGAACGGCATCAAGACTGTATGAAGTACAAATTAGATGTGGACCCTTCGATTTTCTTGGCTTTGCCCTTTTTTAGGTACGCATTGAACTCACGTTCCAAGGCTTGTTTATCTGTATATTTTTTATACTTGCTGGGTGTTTCGCATGCGTACATATACAGCCTCCACGAGTCGAAACCGTCGACCCTATCGTCCGGGCCGTAATCAAAGTCGACACATATTTCAGATAAGTAAACACTGCAACCAATACCGTGCAGCTCGTAGGTGACATTTGCAGCGACCGTCCCACGCTGCGGGATTTTTTTGGATCGCCACAGACCAATGATATTTTTGGTTCCAAACACTTGCTCAAGTAAGTCGGTAGCCTTTTTTACTTGTTCCAAGTATTCTGTGATCAAATGTTCTAGCGTCTGAACTCTCATCGTCTAGGCCTTTCCAGTCTATCCAGTCCTACTGCATTTGAAGCGTCTATTACGTCCTGGGTGCTGTTGAACGAGCTGTTATGGTCACCTATATTCTGGATTAGTTTTATGGTGACTGGCGTCTTTGTTTGTCTTGCAGCGGCAGCTCGGTGGTGCCCATCAACAATATAGCGTTGCTCGTTATACTCAAAAACGTCTATTGGCGTATTTTTATCGTATCCGTCGTTTCGCATACTGCGAGCAATTTCTTCCACACGCTTGGTTGACCGCTTCCCTTCAATGCTGTGTGTTCTATTTAAGAAGGTTGCGTCTACTCCGTGAACAAGAGGAGCTGAAGGCTGTCCATCATCCACGCTCGACTTGTAGGATGGATCGTCAGCACTCGTTTGCTTTTTACACCCATCATCGCCTGGGCATGAATTCAAGCCTAGCGGGTCTACCCATCCCGTCGGATTGGGCACATACCGGTACCCATTGATCCCACCCGCCAACTTCACCGGATCCGGCGTCAGATAGCGACCAATATCCGTATTGTAGTAGCGATGGCGATTGTAGTGCAGGCCGCTTTCCGCATCGAAATACTGACCCTGAAAGCGCAGCGGGTTGTCGATGTTGCTTACGTCGAGCCGGGCGATCTGGCCGTAGGCGCGGTAGTGGGCGGACCAGATGATTTCGCCTTCGGGGTTGGTCAGTTCCTGCGGGGTGCCGAGGTGGTCGAGTTGGTAGTGGTAGGGCTTGGTTTCTTTTGGGCCGAAACCGTCCAATAGTGCCAATGGGCGGAAGCTGTCGGGCTCGTAGAGGTAGCTGCGATGGCGCTCTGCATGGTGTTCGGCAATCAGCTTGTCGCCTTGCCAGAAAAACTCTGTGGTTTTGTCGTCCACGGTTTTGCTGATGCGGCGTCCAAATGGGTCATAGCGATAGCTGGCGGTTTGGCCGTTGGGCGTTGTAACCCCGACCAACCGATGCTGGCAGTCGTAGCGGTACTCAGTGACGAGTTGCTGGCCCTTGCCGCGGCGTTCGCGGATGAGGTTGCCGAAGGCGTCGTAGTCGTAATGGCGGTCGCCTTGGATCATCAGGCGGTTGGCCGCGACGATGTCCGGGCCGGGGCGGTCTTGCATCAGCAGGTTGCCGGCCGGGTTGTGGGCGAAGCGTTCTTGTACGTCCTGGGAGTGATCGGCGTGGGTCAGGCGGTTTAGCGGGTCGTAGCGGTAAAGGTGTTCGCCTTTGCGGGTGTCGAGCAGGCGGGTGAGGTTGCCGGTTTTGTCGTAGTCGTATTGGCGTTGGTAGAGGTGGTTTTGTTGCTGCGTTACCGCATGGGCGTGCAGGCGGTGTTGGTCGTCGTAGTGGTAGTGGCTGAGCAGTTGGCCTTGTTGGCGTTGGTGCTCGCGACCGGCACGGAAAAGGTGGGAGGTCAGCAGCGTGCCATTCAGTTCGACGGTAGCGAGGTGGCCGCCTTTATCGTGGGTGAAGGTGACGCGGTTATTGTCCGGCAGGCACAGGTTTTTCAGCTGGCCGCAGGCGTCGTAGCCGTAGCGCAGGGTGCCCCAGCCCTGGTGTTCGGCGGTGAGGCGGTTTTGGCGGTCGTATTCGTAGGCCAGCGCCCAGTGACCGTCTTCGACGCTGAGGAGGTTGCCTTGGCGGTCGTAGGCATAGTCGACAACGCTGGCATCGGGCAGGGTTTTTCGGACGAGGCGCCCAGCGTGGTCGCGCTCGTAGCGGGTGATTAGCTGACTGTTATCGTCGCCGTATTCGGTCTTCTCCAGCAGGTTGCCGTTGAGGTCGTAGGCATAGGCGGTGCGCTGGCCGTCGAAGCCGGTTTCCTGGCGGATCAGGCCGTTGGGGTGGTAGTCGAGTTGGTAGGTTTCGCCGGCTTCGTTTTCGATCTCGGTGAGCAGCAGCCGGGCGTTGTCGTAGCGGTACTTGACCTGGGTGCCGTCGGCGTTGATGCGGCGACTGATCAGGTGCAGGCCGTCGGCATATTCGTAGCGGGTGACGTGGCCGAGTTCGTCGCGTTCGGCGATGATTTTGCCGTAGGGGTTGTAGCTAAATTCTCGTGTGGCGCCGCCTGGCAAGACGAGGCGAATCAACCTGCCGACGCTGTCCCATTCATAGGCTGTCTGCGCGCCGTGCTCATCCTCACAGGCAACTTGCCGCCCCAGATCGTCATAGCGATAACGCTTGATCCCACCATGGGGCAATTGCTCTTCAAGCAGTTGCCCACGTTCGTTCCACACCAGTCGATGGCAACTGTGATCCGGGTACCAAATCCCAGTCAGTTGCCCGTGCTTGGTGTAACTGTAGTCAGTAACCTCACCATCGGGATCGGTCCTACGCGTAACATCGCCTTGCTCATTACGCTCGTATTTCCAGACCGCCTCCCCACGCCTGACAACCCGTACAAAACCGTTGTCATGCTCGTAGGACGTTGGCTCATCATCCCCCGGAAACAGCGCCACCAAGCGTCCGGCGTCGTCATATTGATAGGCCGTCACCGCGCCCATCGGGTCTTGCTCGACGGTCAGCCGGCCCTGGTCGTCGTAGGATTTAAAGTGCGTGGCGCCGTCCGGATCAATCCTCTGCACCAGCCGCGCCCGCTGGTCATGGACATACACTTCCTGGCTACCATCGGCGTTATGCACGGTGACACGCCCGTCATCCCCCCAGGCATAGCGCGTGTCCATCTGCGAAAAACTCGCCCAATGCCGCACGCAGCGCGCCGCCTTGCCCGCGCGTTCCCACTCCCAAAAGAAACTCGCCCCACCGGCTAACTGCCGCTCGACAATGACGTGCTGATCGTCGTACCGATAACGCTCGCTTTCACCGACGGCATTGGTCGCACACACCAGTCGTCCAGCTTCGTCATAGGCGTAGGAAACGAGGTTCTGTTCGGTTTCCCACACGTAAGGCTCACGCCCTTTGGCGCGATGCACCTGGTAATCCACCGCAACGATGCGATCCCGCTCATGACGCAACAGCAACGAGCGACCCGCACCGTTATCCAGCCGCTCAATCCGCCCTGAACGATCCCGGCAAAGGCGCAGCCGGTTGTCATACGCATCGCTGATGGTTGTCAGCACACCGTCGCGAAAGTGGTAGAAACGCGAGGCTTGGGCCAGCACCAGTTCATCAGGCGCCGAACCCAAGTAGATCGCCGCTTCGGCCAGGCTGTTAGTAATCGCCGGTCGAGCTGAAGTCGGCAAGGGCAGGGTAGTCGAGCGGTTCTCATGGTCAGTCCACACCACCGAATCGCCCGACACCACCAGCCGATGAGCCAGCCCATGACTCCAGCCAAACCCCAACCCACAATCCACATCCACAGCACTGGTGCGGTACAACCGCGTCCACTCAAACGGCAAAATCCCATCCAGCGCGCCATCGGTGAGGGTCAGCAATTCCTCGCCGGTGACCATCGACACCGGGCAACCATTGGTAACGGTCTTGTCCGCTGGCGCCGCCGCATCCCCCTTCGGGTTCGACGCCACAGCCGGCACATCATCGACAGGCTCCTGACGGACCAACGTGGTGCGCTGGGTCTTGCCGCGCACCATCGACACCGGGTTCGAAACCAGCGTGTCGCCTGCCTTCAACGGCACCACTGGCACCGCCTTGACCGGCGTCGCCGCACTGCTCAGCAACACCGGCTTTGCGGCCTCCACATGGGTTTCCAGCCGAGGCCCCGTCACCTGCTTGGCCAGCAATTCCAACAACGCCCGCGCCCGCCCGGACTTGACGCCACTAAGCATCTGAGCACCCAGGCGCAGCTGCACCCCAATGCCCCGCGTGGCCCAGATCAGCAGCAAGTTGATCAGCACTTCGCCGGTGATTTCACCCAGCAGTTCATACATGTCGGGCGGCGGCAGCATGCGTATCCAGGCCACCAGTGCCGATAGAAAGATAAACAACAGCGGCTCATCACTGAGTACCAGCAACCCCTCGGCCAGCGTGTCTTTGCCCAGCTTGAGCAGCGCATTCAGCTCGGCCTCGGACAGGTATTTCAGCAACGTTTCGCTGTTGGACTTGAGGTTGGCGAGCAGGTCGTACAGCTCGGTGATGTTGTCCCACAGGTTGTAAAGCGCATTGCCGATCCCGGTAGCAAAGGCCATGCCCTGTAACGCACTGCGCTTGTAAGCAGGCGCTTTGGCAAAGTCTGCCCATCGAGGCTTGAAGTGCTCGGCCCATGCCGTGCGCAAATCCGCTTCCAGCCCGGCAATCACGGTCTCATAGGACGCATACAGCGCCTGGACGTGAGCCTTGGAAACAGTGGGGTAAAAGGTGATTTGGTACGGTTGGTCGCGGGTACAGTCGTTGACTTCAAGAATGCCGCTGGGGCCAATGGTCCGATGCAGTGGCGCGCCTACCGGGCTGCCGTCCTGTGCAACGGCTTGCAGCATCACGGGCGTGTTGCCGATAGGCACGAACTGTGTGCTTTCGAACAGGTGCACCAGGGTCAACCCGCCCTGGGCTTTGCATTGAGCGACCGTGCGACTGGGTTTTTTGGAGGAAATTGGCGCGACCAGTGCGACGTCTTCCCCAACCTTGAACACCTGCTCCACGCTAAGTGCCGACCCACTTGAAAAGCTGTCGGCCCACTTATCAAAGGTATTCAGGCAGGTGCGGAAATCCGCAAATACGCGCTCGATGTTCGGCGCTGCGGGATCCATGGGCACCAGCACCAGGTTGGCCAGCACCGAGATCACGAGACAGCCCCATTCATCAGGGCTCTAGCGAACACCACCATCTGCAATCCCTCGCACTGTTTGATCAGGCGAGGGACTTTGCAGCGGTTGTCAGGTAAAAGAAGTCGGCGTTATGCGCGGAAATAGCGAGGAAATTTCGTCTTAACTTCAGGTAAACCGAGGCTTGGTCGTAGGAGTCGGATTACAGCTGGAACAGTCTTACAGCTTCAACTGCCCAATCGCCTTGCTCAACTCCCCGGCCAGCGTCGCCAGTTCATTGCTGGTAGTCGCCGACGCCACGGTTTGATGTACGGTGTTTTCGGTCACATCGCGAATGCTCACCACGGCGCGGTTCATCTCTTCGGCAACATGGCTTTGCTGCTCGGCGGCCACGGCGATCTGGGTGTTGCTTTCGCGCATCTGTGCCACGGCCCCGGTGATTTCAGCCAAGGCCACACCAGCTTCCTGGGCCTGCTGGACGCAGTCATCGGCCTTGAATGAGCTTTCCTGCATGAAGTCCACGGCGTCGCGGGTACCGGCTTGCAGCGCCGAGACCATGCGGGTGATTTCGTCGGTGGAGCTTTGCACACGCTTGGCCAGGTTACGCACTTCGTCGGCGACTACCGCGAAACCGCGACCCATTTCCCCGGCGCGGGCGGCTTCGATGGCGGCGTTGAGGGCAAGCAGGTTGGTCTGTTCGGCGATGCTGTGGATCACACCGACCACGCCGTTGATTTTCTGGCTGTCTTCGGCCAGTTTCTGGATCATTTCGGCGGTCTGCTGTACCCCACTGGACAGCCCGGCGATCGAACGCTGTACCCGGGTGACCACGGCCTGGCCGCTGCCGGCGAGGGTGTCGGCGGACTGCGACAAGTCACGGGTGGCGCCCGCGTGCTGGGCGATGTGGTAGACGGTGGCGGTCATTTCGTTGATGGCGGTGGCGGCCTGGCCGGTTTCGCTTTGCTGGCCCAGCATGCCGTGTTGCACCTCGTTCATGCTGCTGGCCAGGCGTGCGGCGCCGTCGTCCAGTTGCCGGGCGGTGCGTGCCACGGTATTGACCACGCGCTGGTAACCGGCTTGCATGGCGTTGAAGGCGCTGGCCATCTGGCCGACTTCATCCTTGCAGGCCAACGGCACCCGCGCCGACAGGTCACCAGTTTTTTCAACGTGCAGCATTACGTCCTTGAGGGTGTTGAGCTGACTGAGCAGGAAGCGGATCAACAACTGCGAGGCGCCGAGCATGGCCAGCATCAGGACTGCCACGGCAACGGCGTAATTGGCGAAGCGTTCACTGAACACCTGGCTCAGGCTCGGCGCGTAGGCGAGGACTGCGACCTGCTGGCCGTCGGCCCGGCTGATCACCTCGGCGCCGATCAGCGGGTTTTCGCCGAACAACGGCATGGGGTTGAGTTCAGTCCAGCCGTTGGCAGTGCTCAGGGCGGGCAGGTCCTGGGGGATCTGGCCTTTGGAAAATGCGAGCCAGTGCTCACCAGTGGGCAAGGCTCTGTCGGCTGGCCAGGCGCTTAGCAAGCGTCCCTGAGCCTGGGCCGATGCCTGTGACGCCTGGCTACGCGCCTGTTGTTCCAGCTGTACCGCGTACAGCACCAGCAGCAGGGTGGTGATGAAGGCGACCGCATTGACGGCCCAGAATTTGTATTTGAGCGAGATATTGCTAAGCCAGGCACCCATGGAAGGTTTTCTCTGATAGCGGAAACGGTATTGGCAAGGTGCCATTATTGTGCCGCTATTCAGAACAGTGCTTTTGATATGGGTCAATGCGCCGCATCAATCGATGGCAGGCAAGCCGAAAAAGCGCCGGGCGCACGCGGTGCTGTGCAGCGCCAGGTCTTCCATTGTTTCGTTACGGTGCAAGGCCACTTCGCGCAGTACTTCGGGCAGGTAAGCCGGTTCATTGCGACCGTTCTTTGGTTTGGGGCGCAACGTGCGTGGCAGCAGGTAGGGCGCATCGCTTTCCAGCATCAGACGGCCTCGGGGAATGTCCCTGACCAGTGAATGCAGGTGGGTGCCACGGCGTTCGTCGCAGATCCAACCCGTGATGCCAATGTGTAAATCCAGGTCCAGGTAGCTGAACAGCGCTGCCTGTTCGCCAGTGAAGCAGTGCACCACGGCGGCTGGCAGGTGGTCACGGTAGTCCTTGAGGATCTCCAGCAGACGCTGGTTGGCATCGCGCTCATGGAGAAACACCGGCAGTTGCAGCTCGACGGCCAGGGCGAGGTGTTCTTCGAGGACTTTTTCCTGCTGGGGGCGAGGGGAGAAGTCCCGGTTGAAATCCAGCCCGCATTCACCCACGGCGCGCACTCGGCTGTCGCCCAGCAAGCTGCGCAGGCGTTGGGCGCTGTCGCTGTTCCAGTCGCTGGCAGAGTGAGGGTGAATGCCGGCGGTGCTGAACAGGCGCTGGCCGCTTTCGTCGAGTTTTACACACAATTGCAGGGCCTGTTCGCTGCCTTCGACGCTGGTGCCGGTGAGCACCAATTGCTGCACGCCAGCGGCGTAAGCGCGTTCGAGAACGGCCGTGTGCCTCTCGTCGAAACTGGGGTTGGTCAGGTTGACGCCAATATCAATGAGTTGCATGGTGCTATCTCCGCCTGCGGCCGGAAAGCATATCAGAGCTGTAGATTGATAAGAAAAACCAAGAACTACAACACGTTAACGCTGTCTTTGAACGTCGCAAGCGACATTGTGGTGGACCGATTGCCTACCACCGTGGCGCCGTTGCACGCCTTGCCAGCGCATAAAGCGCTCTGTTTCTGACCACCAGCACGTCGTTATTCGCGAAGGTGCTGGCCAGTTTTCTTTTCGGAGAGCGGATGATCCGACCCTCGGCGTTGCTTATGTTGTGCCTGACGTTGCTGCTGCCCATGGCGGCGGTCGCACGTCTGGATGGGCCGCTGCAAGTGGCCAAGCCCGGCAAGGTCCGCGACCTCGCGCAAATTCGCTCCAGCCGCACCCTGCGCGTATTGGTCAACCAGAGCCGCAACAGTTCCGGTGAAGTGCAGGGCCAGGCCATCGGTGTCGAATACCATCGGTTGCGTGCCTTCGAGCAGTACCTCAATGGCCATGCCCGTGATGGGCAGGCCATCAACCTCAAGATCATCCCCAAGGCCAAGGACCAGTTACTCGGCGCGCTGGCCCGTGGCGAGGGCGACCTGGTGGCGCCCGGTGAGTTGCTGGACGTGAAGGGCGTGCACAAGGTCAGCGCCAGCGACCCGATTGTCAGCGATGTGCCGTTGTGGCTGGTGGGCGTCAAGGGTGAACGACGCTTTACCAGGCTGGAGCAACTGTCAGGTCGCACGCTGACGCTGACCACGGGCAGTGCGGCGGCGGATGCCATCAGTCAGGTCAATCAAAAACTGGCCCTGCACAAGCGCCCCCCCGTGAAAGTCGAATGGGTTGACCCCAGCCTGGCGGTGGAAGACGTCCTGGAGATGGTGCAGGCCGGGATTTTTCACCTGACGATCGTGGAAAAACCCATTGCCCAACGCTGGTCGAAAATCCTGCCCAGGTTGCGCTTTGACAAGCAGGTGGTGATCAGCGAGCCAGGCGACGAGTTCTGGTTTGTGCGCCAGGATGCCTCGATGCTGCGCGCCAGCATTGATCGGTTCCTCAAGACCTATCACACGCCTTCCGACCAGGATGTGGCATTCCAGCGTATCTATCGACGCCTCTACCAGGTCCGTAACCCGTTGGCGCGGGCTGACCGCCAGCGCCTGGAAAAACTGCGCCCGGTCCTGCAAAAACATGCACGTGAGCAAGGTATGGACTGGCTGAACCTGGCGGCGTTGGCGTTCAAGGAGTCTTCCCTGGACCCAGGCGCACGCAACAGCGGCGGCCCTACCGGCCTGATGCAGATCACGCCGTCGGCGGCCCAACGGGTGGGGGTCAACAATATCGAGACGCTCGACAATAATGTGCAAGCGGGGGCACGTTACCTGGCGATGATCCGCCGCAAGTTTTTCGCCAGCCCCAAGCTCAATGAGCGTGAGCGCATGGCCTTTATGCTAGCGGCGTACAACATGGGGCCGGAGCGAGTACAGGGCATGCGCACCGAGGCCAAGCGCCGTGGGCTTAACCCCAATCAGTGGTTCTTCCAGGTTGAACGCATTGCCATGGAGCAGGTAGGGATGGGCGGCGTCAGCTATGTTAATAGCGTCAACAAGTACTATCTGGCGTTCGATCGAGAGCGGGAGACCCTGGAGCCGCCAACGGCTAAAGTCGCCTCGCGCAAATAATCGAATTTTTGGGTGTTTATTAGGCAATATTTCGGCTTTTATCATTGCTTAAACTGATTAATATAGCGGCCAACCAACCCCTACCTGGAAAAGGATTTACCCGATGAGCCCAATGATTACCCGTGTCCTGTCCACCCGCGCCGGTTATGGCCTGACTATTCTGCGCATTTTCGTCGGCATCATCTTCGCTGCCCACGGTTCGCAAAAACTCTTCGGCTGGTTTGGCGGTGGTGGCCTGGCGGGCACCGCACAATGGATGGAAAGCATTGGCCTGGCGCCGGGCACGCTGATGGCGCTGCTGTCGGGCGGTACCGAGTTCTTCGCCGGCCTGGCCCTGATCATCGGTTTGTTGGTTCGCCCTGCCGCGTTGGGCCTGACCTTCCTGACACTGGTGGCGATTTTCTCTGTACACATCCACAACGGGCTGTTCATGGCCAACAACGGTTACGAGTTCGCACTGGCGTTGCTCGGCGGCGCGTTGGCGGTGTTGTTGGAAGGTGCGGGCAAATTGTCTGTCGACCGCGCGATCACTCACTGATCGTTTAGCAAGCTGTACAGGAGGCCCGCTGATGCGGGCCTTTTCGTTGCCCGGGATTCTTGACACTGCCCCACCGGCTTCTCTAGGATGCTGCTCATGCGCCGATTTAAACAGCTAATTGCGGGGCGCCACTGGGACTCAATGCAGCCCGACAGAAGCACGCTTGCTCACGCAGGGCGTTCTTCGAAATACCGCTAAAGCGCTGGTTCGGTGTTGCCTCTCACCTGCCCGCAGACTTTTGAGGCAGAGACACGACACGATGAATGCACTACGCCCTCTCATACGCCTGGCCCCGATCACCGCGGACCTGACCCAACGCAATCCGAAGATCCTCCTGGGCGGTAAGCACCAGCCGACGCTGCTGCGTTATCTGGATGGCTGGCCACGCCGTTCCGGTCGGCCTTCGGCGTTCCTGATCCAGTTTGTTGAAGACGGCGATTCCCTGGCCCGTTTTGCCAGCGATAGTTTCGACCTGGCAGTGATACAGGCACCGAATGCCAGCAACGCCTTTGAGGTGATCCATCAACTGACACGCATTGCCCGCCAAGGCCTGATTACCCGTCGCTGAGCGAGTGGTGATAGGCCGCCAACGTAAATGTTCGACGCCGGCGCTGGTATAGGAAAAGTACCCAGGCAATCAGGCACAGCAGCAGCGGTATTGTGGCGACCATCAGCCATTGCAGATATCGTTCGAAACGCAGCAGCGGGGCGTATGCCTGGGTCTTGAGCGCCTGCAACTCGATGGGCAATTGCAGGCGCTCTTTGTTGAGTGCCTGCAACTGGGTAGTGGTATCCACGGCTTGGGTCATGAGGCTGGTGTGGGGTGGGTTCAACCTGCGCCATGCTTGTTCTGTCTGCTCAAGTCGTCGCTCCATCGCAGTCGCACTTTTGCGATAAGCCTGTGCGGCTTCGTCGCGCATGTGTTCTAGCCTGTGCAGTGGTTGGCGCATGACACGAGATTGAATACTTCTGAGTGCCTCGGGCGCCGCCAGATTATCCAATATGTTCAATACAAACTGCGCGTTGCCGTTGGGTAGGGCATTGTTGAGCGTGTCCGCGAGCAAGTCCGTGTCGGCCACGATCACCATATGGATCTGTTCTGCCCTCTGCAGCCCGGGCGGCTGGCCCCCCAGGCCGTCGGGAAACGCTGAATAAGCGGGCCCGTCAAGGCGGGCGGCGATGACATGACGCTGCCCTGAAGTCGCTGATTCATCTATGAGTGAATCGAACGTAGTAGCGGAAGCAAAGCGTTCTGCGTCCACCAATGCCGAGTGGCGTGAGCTCAGCAGAAGCGGGGTCAACAGCGAGCGGCTTTTGGGGGCCAAGGAGAGCGCGCCGCTGCTCGATACGATGACCGAATGCAATCCCCAGGTGCTGATATCCGTCCTGGTCATTGCCTGCCTTGGCAGATGTAGCCTGGCCGGGTGCAGTACCGCGGGCATTCCGGTGCCGGGCGTTGCTGATGAGGCATAAAGATTATCGACCAGCAACTTGTCCGCAGGCATCTGGATGCCCCATGCGGTCAGCAGCGCATCCAGCCTGGCGTTTGTCGATACGGCGTCGGCGCCTATCTCGCTCACCGGGTCGATGAACATCATCAGCTTGCCGCCTTTGAGTACCCATTGCTCAAGGGCATATAGGGCTCGACCAGATAGAGCGTGTGGCTGTACAACCATCAGTGTGTTCACGGAGGGCGGTACTTGGGTGATGTTCGCTGCCAACTCCACCACATTGAATTGCTCGCGCATCAACTCCAGTAACCCGCCGGCCGATTTGTCCAAGGGCAGTCCCGACAGTAGGCCAACAGTGGGGCGGTCAGGGTGCATCAACTTGTAGATCAGGTGGCTGGCGGCCGCGAAAACTGAGTGCAACACCTGACCTTTCCGGTACGGTGCTGCCCCTATGTCCTATTCCGAACTCAGCGTCGAAGAGCGCGCCATCATTCAACTCAGTCAAGCTCAAGGCTTCAGCCTG